>JANTHG010000177.1 GCA_024762535.1 Calditrichaceae bacterium | reverse complement strand
AATAATAAAAACACCAGCCAGAGTTTGCTCGAGTAAACTTTGGTATTTCGATTCCGATTCATTTAACTGCTGGCTTTTAATTTTTAAAAGTTTTTCCAATTCCTTCTGATAGAGTTCCTTTTGAGCCTCAAGTTCGTGTTGCTCTTCGAGGATACTATTTTGCATCACTGCATTCTTAACCACCTGATCCAAAATTTCGGTTCGGAATGGTTTTACCAAATAATCATTAACACCCAAATGAATGGCCTTACGTGCCAGATTAACTTCCGAGCTGCCTGTTATCATGATAACAGGCGTTCTGTTACCCTGCCTCCGTATTTCTTCAATAAATCTGATTCCATCTGTGTCCGGCAAAAAAATATCTACTAAAAGAGCCGAAAAGTGATCACTACTCAACTTCTGTGTACCTTCAAAAGCAGATTCAGCTGTTTCAACCAGGTATCCGGCATCCGATAAAAATGCGGAAAGCATATTTAAAATACCCGGATCATCATCCACAATAAGTATTTTTTCTTTAATCTTAATTGTCATCTGACATCCGTAATAAAATATTCTTAATATTATTACTGATAAATTCTATTATGAGAAATAAAAGTAAATCGACAAAACCGATTATAAAAATCACCTTGGTTATTTTATCCAGAAAGGGTGAATTGAATTCGGGCAGGATCAAAATAGCGGTAATGGCAATTCCAACCAACCAACTCATAATACGTAAAATTAATTTATATTGTTTTTCGACAGATTCCGGATATTTTGATTCTTCTTCCGGGTTATTCTTAATCATATTTTCCTTATTCCTAGCCATATTTATTCCTTATTAAAATCCGGCGACCTGTCCGTTACTACGGGGATCTGCCCAGCCTGTTCGTTTTCCATTTTCAATTTTGATTCCCTGAACATAACCCATATAGGACTTAAAAACCAGTTTATATCCCAAATTTTCCAATGCCTGAATCGTATCTAAGCTGAATCGATCTTTTTCCAGAAAAACCGAATCGGGTTTCCATTGATGATGAAAACGCGGTGCTTCAATAGCTTGTCGGATATTCATATTAAAATCAATTACATTAGAAATAACCTGAGCAATATTGGTAATTATTTTTGAACCACCCGGCGAACCCAAGGCCATAAAAAGGGAATCCCTTTTCAGTACAATAGTTGGTGTCATGGAACTGAGCATACGTTTATGCCCTTCAATCGCGTTGGCTTCCGAACCCACCAGACCAAACATATTGGGATAACCTGGTTTAATACTGAAATCATCCATTTCATTATTAAGCAGGATACCGGTACCTTTAGCTACCGCCTTGCAGCCAAAATTTCCGTTAAGAGTGTAAGTAACGGCAACGGCATTCCCTGCTGAATCGACCACAGAAAAATGGGTGGTCTGATCGGATTCGTGGCCTATTGGTTTTCCCGGAAACACTGCTTTGGAAGTCCCAGCTGTCAGCAAATTCATACGGTGCCGCACGGACTCTGCATACGATTTGCGCATTAAAAAACGATACGGTAATTTGGAAAAATCCGGATCGCCCAGCCACTGAGAGCGGTCGGCATAGGCCTGGCGCTCTGTTTCAATCCACAGATGCATGGAACGACTGTTGTTATGCCCCAGTTTGTGCAAAGGGAAGGTTTCAATTGTATTTAGAATTTCAACCAGCAATACTCCACCGGAACTGGGCGGCGGCATGGAATAGATAGAGTACCCGTGGTAAGTTCCTTTAATGGGATTACGCCATACTGCCCGATAGGCTTTTAAATCATCCAGTGTGATATACCCATGGTTGGCCTGCACATCAGCGCTAAGGCGCTTGGCAGTTTCGCCTGAATAAAATTCAGCAGCGCCTTCTCGTGCTATCCGTTTAAGCGTGTTTGCCAAATCGGCCTGAACCAGAGTATTACCTTCCCGGAAAGGTTGCCCTTGTTGGGTAAAAATTTCTTGGGATGATGAAAAGCGGTTAAAATATGGTAAAGCCGAGGAAAGACGACGCACATGGTCTTCGTCCAGAACAAAGCCCTTTTCTGCGAGGTGAATGGCAGGTTGCAACAGTTTTTCCCAGGGCAAAGAACCAAAACGTTGGTGCGCTTGCCACAATCCACGTACCGTACCTGGTACCCCGGCTGCACGGTATCCAAAAGTAGAAGCGCTGTCTATTACATTACCATTAGCATCAAGGTACATATCGCGGGTAGCAGAGCCGGGCGCTTTCTCCCTGAAATCCAATGCATACACTTTATTCATAGGATCCCGGAAAAGCAAAAAACCGCCTCCACCCAAATTCCCTGCATTGGGATAAGTAACAGCCAAGGTGAATGCTGTGGTTACTGCCGCATCAATCGCATTTCCACCGGCGCGCAATACATCAAGCCCAGCCTGTGTGGCATGAGCATCGGCACTCACAACCATTGCTTTAGGAGCTTTTACAGGTTCAAAAGCCAAAACAAATGTGGGTCTTATACCTAGTACTAAAAGGGTCAGTGAAATTAGAAGATGAAAGTATTTCATTCTGTTCCTTTTATAATGGATAACACATCTTCTTCGAGGTACAGGGCCTGTGGTGTTTCTACAATACGGCCAATTTCTTTTCCTGCTCTATAGAAAATAAAGGTTGGTACCCGTTTGATTCCAAAAGTACGAGACAGGTTTTGCACTGTATTTAGTTTTCGATCCACAGCCCACATTTTTACATCAGTTTGTTTATCCAAACCGCTCTGGTGTAAAATTTTAAAAAAACGCGGAACTTCTCGCCGGCTATCCGGGCACCAGGTGGCGAGAAATATTTTAACCTGAAACGGTACCTGAATTGTCTTTAATTTGGTCAGGATTTTTTCCTGCGGCTGATAATCTTGTTCAATTTGCTGCCATTCGGGGTAATCAAAATAGAGTTGTTGCACGGAAAGAGGACCATAAAGCATTTCAATATTATTTTTTATTACTTTTTTACTAGTAAGCTGAGTTCCACAGGCCAGCAGAAAAAGCAGAGCAAACAGACTAATTTGCTTTAAGTGTATCATTAACGGCCCCCTTTGGTTTGATTTCTTTCAGTCGTTTAGCCACAATGCCTTTAGGTGTCACCTTTAAAAAAGTGATTACCTGATTGGATTTACCCAAAATTCCTGTCGGCTTTCCATTGATTTCGAATTCCAGTCCGGCTGCATTTCCAACCAAAAAGACTAAAACAGAATCCGCATTTAGATTTAGAGATTCATTCGCTTGTAATAAATATTCCGAAGTGTCTGCATAATCCTTGATTGCACGAAACCAGGTGCGCTGTTGTGCATCTACTTTTACAACCACAAACGAACTGTCTGGCTTGGGTGCAGCAACCGGTGCGGGTTTTGGTTGCATTTCTTTTACTATTTCAATAGCCGTAACCTCTGGTACATCTTCAACTTCTTGAGTAGTCACGGGTTTGGAATTAAAAGCAAGCAGAATAATTATAATTAAAACAATCAACAAGGGCACTACAACATAAAGAGCCTTAACCAACTTGCTTTTGGATTGTTCAGCTTTTACCGACTGTATGCGGCGTATAGTGGTAGTATGTTGCGGCTCCCGTTCTTTACGAACAGCACTGAAAACTTCCCAGTACCGTTCCATATCAGTCGGTTCAATATACTCCAGATAGGTTTTAAAAAAGAGCCGGTCATATACAGACGGCAATTCTTCCAGATTACCTGATTCAATAGATTCGAGGTAGCGCATCTGAATGCGTGTCTGTTCACTGATTTCTTCCAGTGTGATATTTTGATCTAAACGATATTGTTTTAATTCTTCAAATACAGTTTGCTGACTTTCCGAATTCTGGTTATCCATCCACAACCTCAAAATCTTTTATTTTCATTTGAATGGTAGTTTGCCCGTTCCATACCGATTCTTCTAAAACATACGCACAATCATAGCGATGGGTTTCTTTAAGCAAGGGGACAAATTCGCCTAACTTGTAGCCAATAGCGTCCAAAACCACCCCATTCTGTTTAAATTTGGCTTTCAGATGATTTTTTCCTACAACTTTACCTTCACCGTATAAAGACAACCCACGTGAGACAAATACCGGACGCATATTCCCCGGACCGAAGGGTGCCATCTGTTTTAAACTGTTAAAAAAAGCAGCGTCCAATTGGTCGAAGGTTACTTCCGCATCCACAGGTAGTTTGGGCACCATTTCGTCTATATGCAGAAACTCCTGAGAGATGGAATTAATCGCACGGTCCAGCTCTGCAATATTTTCTTCTTTAATGGTTAGTCCGGCTGCAAACCGATGCCCACCGTAGTTCAGAAATAGATGACTAATTTGCTTAAAAGCGGCAAATACATCAAAATTAACAGTGGAACGGGCTGAGCCTTTTCCAATACCCTCCTGTACCGAAAGCAGAATAGTGGGACGATTGAATTTTTCCATTAAACGCGAGGCTACAATTCCAATCACCCCGGGATGCCAATCGCGTTTTGCCAGAACCAACACTCTTTTTTTATCCAGATCGATGGTCTCTTCAATCATCTGTTTGGCTTCGGTAAAAGTGATTTCATCAATATTCTTGCGAGTTTTGTTTTCTTTCTCCAAAATACGGGCGATATTTCGCGCCTGTTGTAGACTTTTGGCTGTGAGCAGATGAACCGCTTTTTTTGCGGTGGAAATTCGTCCCACAGCATTGAGCCTTGGCGCCAGTACAAACACAATATTACTAACCGAAGCACGTCCATGTTTTAAGCCGCAAATCTCCATAAGTGCAAAAACACCGGGTCGTGGATTATTACGAATCCGATCCAAACCAGCTTTTACCAGAATACGGTTTTCATCTCTTAATTCAACAATGTCTGCGGCAGTACCCAAAGCTACTAAATCCATATATTGTTCAGGAAAATCCGGATCTAAACCGAGTTTAGCTGTGAGTCCTTGCAGCAGTTTGTAAGCGACGCCGCAGCCCGCCAGTTCTGTGAACGGGTAGGCTGCATTGTCCATCTTTGGGTCCAAAACAGCCACAGCATTGGGAATAATTTCTCCGGGTTCGTGATGATCACTGATAATAACATCAATATTTTTATCATTCGCCAGTTCTACTTCATCGATAGCTGTAATGCCGCAATCAACTGTAATTATCAACGACGCTTTATTGTTTTTGGCAAAACGTATTCCCGCTTTCGAAAAGCCATATCCTTCCCGAAAACGACTGGGAATAAAAAAAGATACTTTTCCTCCCAGCTTAAATAAACTATCATACAATATGGAAACAGAAGTAACGCCATCCACATCGTAATCGCCATATATCAGAATATTTTCACCATCGCGAAGGGCTTTAATAATCCTGTTCACGGCACGATCCATCCCTGGTAACAAGAAGGGGTCATATAATAAGCTAAGTTCCGGATTAAAAAAACGTTGAATCTGCTCAGATGTGGTGATGGATCGCTGCGCCAAAATTTGCGCAATAATAGGATGGATATCGTATTCGGAAGGCGTCTCAATTTCTGATTGAGGATAATTCGCTTCCTGGAAAATCCAGTGATACAGCATGGCTGCTCCATTAAAAAGATCCAAACGAATCGATAAGCCGAATTCCGTATCCCGGTAACCGGGACGGCAGCCATTTATCTTAGCAATCCGTTGCCGGCTTGCTTAAGCAATCTACCCCGAAGAATATCCCGCTTTGCGGGAAGCGTACCGGGCGATACGCATCCGGTTATACCGGATTTCTTCTATATTTGATCTTGCATCAAACCGGGTTTATCCTACCTTTGCTTTATGTACCTTCTAATCAGGTATCCCCGCAGGGACAAAGTGGTGAGCTCTTACCTCGCCTTTTCACCCTTATCCCGAAAATCGGGACGGTATTTTTTCTGTGACACTTTCCGTCTGTTCCAAGAACAGCCTCTGATTTCTCAGAGGGTTTTGCCCTGTGATGTTCGGACTTTCCTCCCCTGATTTAATAGAACAAGGGCGGCTACCTGATTCGTCTGGATCTATTTTATTTTTATGAATTTACTTCGTCCCACACCAAAATTCTACCGCAGAATTCACAGGTGTAAATCTTTTTCATTTTCTTAACTTCTACAATTTTTTGCGGTGGGATAAAGGAATAACAACCACCACATACATTACCTTCAATTTTGGCAATTCCCTGCCCGTTACGCGCCTGGCGAACCAGTTCGTAACTTTTTACAATTTCCGGACTTGATTTATTGATGATGATTTCTCGTTCCTGCTTCAGTAAATTCTCTTCTTCGGCAGTGGCATTTAAGGTCTTTTCCAGTTCCACTTTATTCTCAGCCAATTCGGCATCTAATTTGGTAATTTCAGCTTCTAAAGTTTCAATCGCTTCATCAAGTTGGGTGATTTTATTGCCCAGTTCAGTTAGCTCATTTTCACTGTTCTGTATTTCTTCTTTGGCCGCTTCGGTTTCGGTAGTAATAGCGTCATATTCTTTATTGGTTTTTACCTGGTACAATTGTTCTTCATATTTTTCCAATTTTTCCTTGAATTCTACCACTTGTAATTCCAACTCGCGCTGGCGAACTTTACTCTCTTTTAATTCATCCTGACGACGGTCAAATTCTTCCCTTTTCTGATCAACTTTAACCTGCAACTCTTCCACAATC
>JANTHG010000176.1 GCA_024762535.1 Calditrichaceae bacterium | reverse complement strand
AGGAGTCGCTATGACCACTTCGCTTCAGGAACAGTTTTTAAAGGACAAGGACAAACTACTCGCGCTTACTTCCCGCTTTAGCGCTGCTTTTAAGAATGCCTCCAATCAAAATAAAATTGAACAAATCATAGAAAACCTGGAGTCCGAAACCTTTCGCCTGGTCATTTTAGGGCAGTTTAAACGGGGTAAATCCACACTCATTAACGCCTTGCTCGGTAAACGCATTTTACCGGCGGATGTGATTCCTGTTACAGCCATTGTTACAGAAATAGCTTACGGACCTAAGCGAGAAGCACAGGTTTATTTTTACGAAGGCGCACCGCTGACCATTGACCCGGAGCGCTTACCGGAATTTGTTACCGAAGAAGCCAACCCAAAGAACATTAAAAAAGTGGACAGGGTTAAACTAACCTGCCCGGCTCCTTTTTTATCCCACGGCGTTATTTTAGTGGACACTCCCGGAATCGGTTCCATTCACGAACACAATACGCGCCTAACCCAGGAATATATTCCCAATGCGGATGCTGTTGTGTTTGTATTCTCGGCCGACCCACCTCTTACAGAACAGGAAAAGGCCTTTATCGAATTGGTTCAGCCTCATGTTCCCAAAATCTTTTTCGTTCTGAATAAAAAGGATTATCTTGATACAACATCTTTGCAGCGTGTGTTAAGCTTTAATACCCGTATTTTAGAAAACATATTACCCGATGCGTCTCCATCAATTCTGCCTGTTTCTGCTTTACAAGGACTAAATCTATATGAAGGCAATGGGAACGAAAGCGACGACAGCAGCATTCCGGCTCTTAGAGATCATTTGGAAGTTTTTTTGGCGAAGGAGCGCGGAAGTTATTTGCTTAGAGCCAATTTGGATCGTTTAAGCGAACTCTGCGTGGCGAATAAAAATTTAATCCGGATGGAACAACAGGCGCGAAGTCTTTCGCAGGAAGAGTTACAAAACAGCTTAGAACGTTTTAAACAGTACATCAGGGAAATTTCTGGCAAAGAAACACGTCTTCAGTTTTTATTGGAAGAAATCCAAAAGCGTCTCATAGCTGCCTTTGACCAACGTCGAAATACGTTTGTCCGGCAAACAGCTTTGACTCTGCAACAACACCTGTACACGCATATCGACAAAATAAAACATCTGGCCAAAACCAAATTACGCACAGCCTTAGAAGAAGAGCTAAACCATAAAATGATTGATATTTTTGAACCGTTCCGTCTTGAAGAAGAGCGCCTTATCCGCCGGCAGTACCAGGATGAGCTGAGGGCGCTGAATGCCGAAGTTTCCGAAATAGTCAATGAAACCTACCGTTTTTCAGCCCAATTACTGGGATTGCACAACAGTACCAATCTTCCGCAGGAAGACTGGAAACTGCAAAGCATGTTCAGTTACAAAACCTGGGAGCCAGAAGTCACTTTAGATATACTGGAAAACCGGGTGTTAACACTACTCCCCCGGCCGCTTTTCCTTATGCGACAAAAACAAGTCCTAAAACGCCTCGCTCTACAAAAACTGGAACAACAGAGCGGTCGTTTACGCGCTGACTTGTTGTACCGTTTTCAGGACAGCAATCGACACTTTTTATTTGAATTCCAGCAAACCATGCAACGCATCCAAAACAATATTTCCAGACTCATTGAACACTTATTGGAAGAAAAGCGGACTGGCAAGGAACGGCTTAAACAGGAAGAACAAGCCGCACAGGAAAAGCTGCAAACGCTTAAGAACATCCTAAAAAAGATTGAAGTAATACAAAAGGGCTGGCTTATTTCTTAATCAGCCCTTTGTAGTTTTAGTCTACCCAATCAGCCAAAAACACATTTGTATCGTGAGCGTGGCGATTAAAGCGGTTGGAGGCAAAAACCAGTTTCTTCCCGTCACGGGTAAACATAGGAAAGCCGTCAAACCCATCAAAGTGTGTAATCTGTTCCAGGTCGCTGCCATCTTCATTCATCATCCACAAATTAAAATCCGGTTTACGCTGATTTTTGCTTCCCTTGTTGGAACAAAATATAATCCGTTTATTATCCGGATGATAAAAAGGCGCAAAATTAGCAAATTCATTATTGGTAATCTGCCGCTTATTGCTGCCGTCAGCATCCATTACCATAATCTGAAAGGCGGTTGGTTCGATAAGTTCCTGGGCAAGCAGTTTTTTATAACGCTGTTTTTGCTGTGGTGTTTTCGGATGGTAGGAGCGGTACACAATCTTTTTACCATCCCACGAGAAAAAGGGACCGCCGTCATAGCCCAGGGTATTTGTTAACTGTTTTAAATCCGTTCCGTCGATATTCACCGTGTAAATATCCAAATCACCGTTACGCGTCGACGTAAAAACAATTTTATCCTTTTGCGGCGAAACCGTTGCCTCGGCGTCATAACCCGGAGCCGGTAAAAATACCTGCGGATTACTACCATCGGCATTAGCTACATATAATTCAAACGTGGAATAGATTTTCCAGACATAGCCCTGAGAAAAATCAGCCGGCGGCGGGCAACCGGGGTCTGCCGCATGCGTTGATGCATAAATAATTTTTTGGTCGCCGGGTAAAAAATAGGAACAGGTGGTCCGGCCTTTGCCTGTGCTCACCAGTTTTTGCCCACTGCCATCTAAATTCATAGTAAAAATCTGGTCGCATTTGTATGGGCCGTGAGTGGATTGGAAAATCAGTTTCTGCTCATCAAAGCTGAAATAGGCTTCGGCGTTTTCGCCACTTTTCGTAAGCATCCGGACGTTCTTCAGATGGCGTTCTCCTGCAAATGATTTTTGATTTGCCTGTTTTGCATCCGCCTGTTTCTTTTGAGAACAGGATAGCAGGCTAAAGGCAATACCCAAAGCGAGGAATGCTAGTATTTTCATCATTAAATCCTTTGTATTATAAACAAAAAAAGAGACGCCAAAGCGTCTCTTTTAAGCAAGAATTATCGGTGTTCTATTTATATTCATCTGCATGTTTACCAAAAAATTCCTTTAAACCGTCCTGATCCGGTTTCATGGCTTCTTCCCCTTCATGCCAGTTGGCCGGGCAAACTTCACCGTATTTTTCGGTAAACTGCAGGGCATCCACCATACGAATCATTTCATCAATATTGCGGCCCAAAGGCAGATTATTGATAACCGCATGCTGCAGCACACCTTCTTTATCGATTAAAAAAGCGCCGCGTAACGCCACACCATCATCTTCCAACAACACACCGTAATCACGGCTGATCGTCTTGGCAAAATCGGAAACCAGCGGATACTGAATAGCTCCAATACCGCCTTCCTTCACATCCTGATTTTTCCAGGCCAAATGGCTGAAATGCGAATCGGTGCTGCAACCAATGACCTGAACGCCGCGTTTTTCGAACTCAGCCAGTTTATGGTTGAATTCCAGAATTTCCGTAGGACAAACAAAGGTAAAATCCAATGGATAAAAAAACAGAACCACGTGCTTGCCGCGGTAGTCTTCTAAGTTAAAATCTTCTTTGAAGGAATTATCCGGCATCACGGCGGTTGCGGTGAAGGTCGGGGCCGGTTTACTTACCTGAATACTCATTATGGTGTCTCCTTAATATGTTTTAAAGATTATTAATTTTTACAACCAGCAAAACGCCGATGAGGTAGAAATTATTCCTGTTTTTTAATAAAATGGAACACAATCCGGAAAGTCACTGAAGGGCTAAAAAGGAGTGGTGAACATTCCATAATGCCGGGAATTTTTTAAATTATCGAATAGTGTAGATTTTACAAACCCCTATCCCCTTTGCTGAGGGGGAATTGGGTTTGATGTTGCGGCAACAGGTTGAGGAAAATAATTAACAGCAATTTGTGGGAAGGCGTAGGGATTCAATGCATTGAATCCCTGTTTTCTTTTTAAATGCGATTTAAATCAAATATGAATCGCCTGCTTATCCGCGTCGCCTGCGGCCTCCATAATCATCTCCGAAAGCGTGGGATGCGCGTGCATCGTGCTAAACAGCTCCACAGATGTGCTTTCCAGAGCTTTGGCCATCCCAAGTTCGGCAATCAGTTCCGTTGCCTCAGTACCAACGATATGGGCGCCAAGTAATTCACCGTATTTTTTATCGAATATCAATTTAACCATTCCGTCCCGCGCGCCAATGGCCCGGGCTTTCCCTGAGGCCGAATAGGGAAAACGACCAATCTTTAATTCATATCCTGCTTCTTTGGCTTTTTCTTCGGTCAGGCCGATACTTGCTACCTGCGGCTGACAGTAAGTACAGCCGGGAATGCTGTCATAATCCACAGGATGGGTTTCGTGACCGGCAATCTTTTCCACACACACAATCCCTTCATGCGAAGCTACATGTGCCAGTAAAGGCGGCCCTGTGATATCGCCGATAGCATACACACCCGGTACATTGGTTTGATACCATTCGTTTACGGGAATGAATCCCCGTTCCTGTTTCACTCCGGCAGCTTCTAAATTTAACCCTTCCACATTGCCCTGAATGCCAATGGCCATCAACGCTTTATCGGCTTCCAGCACTTCCTGCTTTCCGTTGGCGGAAATGGTTACCTGCACACCGTTTGCAGTAGTAGCGATACCTTCCACTTTGGTGGAAAGATGGGTTTTAATGCCTGCTTTTTTAAAACTTTTACTCAGGACAGCGGTAATTTCCTTATCTTCGAGGGGCAGCAGACTATCGAGCATTTCTACAATAGTAACTTTTGTGCCAAGGGTTCTGTAAAAATGGGCAAATTCCACTCCAATAGCACCGGCGCCAATTACTACCAGAGATTCCGGCTGTTTGTCCAGATTCATGGCTTGCTTACTGCTGATTATTTTTTCTCCGTCTATTTCGATACCTGGGATGGAACGTGGGCGGCCGCCCGTGGCAATAATAATGTGTTTGGCCGAAACAGCGGTAATACTGCCATCCGCGGCTGTTACCTGCACCTTGGAGGCAGAGGCCAGTTGCGCGCTGCCGTACATGACATCTACTTTATTTTTTTTCATTAAAAAGTCAACGCCTTTGGAATTGGTATCTGCCACGCGACGACTGCGCTTGATAATCGCAGCGAAATCGGGTTCGGGCTTTTCTACCTTTATGCCAAAATTTTTCGCCTGCTTGATTTCCTCGAAAACTTCAGCGCTTTTAAGCAAAGCTTTTGTGGGAATGCAGCCCCAGTTTAAACAGACGCCACCAAGGCGGTCTTTTTCGATGAGAACGGTTTTCATTTTTAACTGAGCGGCACGGATAGCGGCCACATAACCACCCGGTCCCGAGCCAATGATGGCTATATCGTAGTTTGCAGGCATAAGGCCTCCTCTTTTTTATTCAAATTTCTCTTTAACTTAGAATGCACTCTGTTCAAATGCAAGATGGCTATGCGCTCAAATATCCGTACATGCCGCGTAAACTGTTTAAACAAAAATAGCGTTCCCGCTGCTGTACATCTTCCGGCAGCGCCGTAAAATCTATCATCAGCGGGTCAGTACGCAGCAACTCATCCAGTACATTTTCTTCACTGTAGGGCGCGTCTGCCCGCATATGCCTGCGCACCGTTTCCAACCAGTGTTCCAGCTGCCACTCTGCCGATAGAAAGAACGCTTCCGGGTCGCTGCGTACTCCATGGTGGCCAAGACAAAGTTGTCTGGCGTCCAGCGCAGCTGCGGTTTGCAGGGATTTTTTGTACACTTCATAAATAAAGCGCGGCGGCGTAGCCGGACGCTGGTAAAAGGAATTATTTATCGGCAAGCTCACTCCGGCCAGTTCCGCAGCAAACAACAGGCCGTCTGTCAGATACGAAATATGGTGCGCAGCGTGTCCCGGCGTTTCTGTTATTTCAATATCAAAAGGCCCCACCTGCAAGCGGGTCCGAAAACTCAGATTTTCAGCCGGAACCGGAAGCAGCTTTCCATACGCTTCAGCTACTTCACCGAGCACCTTCAGCGAACCCTGCCACAATTTTTCCGGGTCTGTCAGATGCGGGATGCCTTTGGGATGGCACAGAACGGGCAGGTCGGGAAAGGCCTGCACCAGATGCCCGGCGCCACCGCCGTGGTCGAGATGAATATGGGTAAGCAGCAGATAATCCACTTTTTTAATATGCAGCATATCCAGCGCCTCTAATAAAACAGGAATCGTGGAAGGCGGCCCCGGGTCCACAATGATCGTGGTTCCCTGTTTGCTGTAAATCCAGCTGCTTATAAAATGGTGAAAACCACTTAAGGACGGCAAATCCAAATCCACCAAATACAGACCGGGTAAGATGGTTTGAATGTTCGCTTTAGTCATTAAAATTCCGTTATTTTTTTATGCTTTCTGAAACTACTGAACTTTAAAAATAATTTCCAACTAAATCGAGCGATTGTTTATATAAACCAAATAAAATAACGTCATTGCGAGGAGCGCAGCGACGAAGCAAACCCCTCAGGAAGTGCCATCATGCAAATCCTGCATATGCAGGCTGAAGCAATCCCACTGGGGATCACTTCACTCCTCCGTCGTTCATGATGACGAATACGTTTCGGGCAATTCCCCCTTAGCAAAGGGGGGTAGGGGGGTGTAAAATCTGTACAATGCAATAATTGTCCATTAAAAAAACACCCTGTGTCGTCCTGAAATAACTTTACACTAATTTGGAGGTAAAGTTATGGCTATAGAAGTGATCAGAAGCGGGAAGGCGCACAGTTCGATAAGTTATCC
>JANTHG010000175.1 GCA_024762535.1 Calditrichaceae bacterium | reverse complement strand
TCTGACCCATTCGGTTATCGAAGAAACAGCGAAAGGTATAGCGCTTTACTACAAAGATGGACAGTTTATCTGCCAAACTTTTTTTACACAGCCCATCGTGGGAGAAATTAATATGCTTGAAGGTTTAGAAACAGATGCGGATGTACATATCCGTTCCATCCAGCTCATTGGTCCCAATCTGTTTCATATCCGCGTAATGGGTGATAAGCCAATGGTGGAAACGATGTTAAAGGATATAAATTTTTATAATATTCTCCGTGGCATCAGTACCACCCTTTCCACAGAAGTGCGTTCGCGCCGCTATTTGGAAACCACATCCCAAAAAGAGGGCTGGAACTGCATCATTTCATTGGATCAGGAAAAATATAATTTGCTCAACGAAGTACGGCTGGAAAAACAGAATATTCGTATTGACAATCTGTTAATTCTCGGCGACCGGTTGATTGGCCTAACTCACGATCATCGGGTGGTAGAGGGGCACCTCACACCGGATATTTTACTGCACAGAGACCAGAGAATGGATGTTACTCTGTTGGATAATGTAAATAAACTCGGCCGGGTTAGTTTGTTAAGTAAAGTGCCTAATTCGGAAATAAGTTTTCTCGTTACAGTGAATAATACGATTTATCAATTTGATGTCTGGGGCGAAATGCTTCATCTGAATACTCTGGATGAAAGTGTTAATCAGATTAATTCCGTAACCTTTAATCATACGCGTAGTATTCTGGCAACAACGAACGGCCTGTATGAAATAGATGTTCAGGAACTACCCAATATGGTTAAAGCCACCAGTATGCCACGCCAGATTATTAATGAACATCTTAAACAGGATTTCCGTTTAGCTTTGTATGTGGATGATCCGTATATAAAAGGTATGGGGCCGCAATTAGGAATTTTCGCGAAAACCGTAAATGACCAGGTAATGTTCTTTTAAAGCGGAAAAGGCGTCTGCCGGACGCCTTTTTTTAGTTTCTAACAGTTAGTTATTTTGTGCGGTGGGCAACCATAGCCGAAGCCTGTGCCGTAGGGAAAACCGTCATTTCACCAATTTGCACATGAGCCGGTCGGGTAACGACAAACACAATCAACTCAGCGATGTCGGCGCCGGTGAGCGGTTTCAATCCCTGATACACGGCTTTGGCTTTCTCTTTATCGCCGAGCCGGACTTCACTGAATTCAGTTTCCACCATTCCCGGATCGATTGAAGAAACCCGCAGCGGTGTATCCACCACATCGATACGCAACGCTTTTTCTATGGCATGTACCGCATGTTTGGTAGCGCAGTAAATATTGCCGCCGGGGTACACTTCATGCCCGGCAATGGAACCAAGATGGACAATATCGCCGCGACCCCGCTCAATCATTCCCGGTACAATGGCATAGGTAACATACAATAAACCTTTCACATTTGTATCGATCATGGTATCCCAGTCATCCACATTGGAATCCTGCATTTTAGAAATGCCCTTAGCCATACCGGCATTATTGATTAAAATATCCACAGCTTGCCAGTTTGCCGGAAGCTTCTTTATCTTAGACAAAACATCTTCTTTTTTTCGAATGTCTAATTCCAGGACATAAGCTTCTTGTTGATAGGAATTTTCTATTTCTTTTTTAAGCTTTTCGAGACGATCCACTCTTCTTCCCACAAGGATGGTTCGGCACCCTTCACGTGCCAGAGCAAGCGCTGTTGCTCTTCCGATCCCAGCACTGGCGCCTGTGATAAGAGCAATTTTATTTGTTAATTGTCTCATATGACTACTCCTGTAATAAGTTTTTAAAAATATTTTTTAAATTCTTTGAAATAATATAACCCTATTGTAAATTTAGGATTGTTTTTGATTCTAAATAAAAAAATTGAATAATACAAGCCGATATTTGTACGTATTAATATTCGGGATGAAGAATGGCAACAGATCAGGAAATCGTAATAGCTTGTAGGACAGGAGATAAAGAGATCTACCGTGAACTTGTGGAACGGTATAAGGTGCGCGCCTATTATGCTGCTTTAATGTATGCCAAAAATCGTGATGACGCGCTGGACCTTTCACAAGAAGCTTTTTACAGAGCTTATAAGGCGCTGGATTCCTTTGACACGGATAAAAACTTTTACACCTGGTTTTACCGTATTTTAAAAAATGTTTGTATCAATTTTGTTACACGAAAAAAAACACATAATCAGATTTCCGCTGATCGTGAAGAAATGCCTGAACTTGTTTCAGGGGATGCCAATCCGGAAGAAATTTTTGAAAGCAACGAACAAGCTAAAATTTTATGGCAGGCGATTAATCAGTTAAAAGAAAAAGACAGGGAAATTATTATTCTAAAAGAATTTCAGGAAATGTCGTATCAGGAAATTGCTGAAGCATTGGATATTCCACAGGGCAGCGTTATGTCACGTTTATTCTACGCGCGAAAACGATTGCTAAAAGAAGTGGAGCATTTAAATGATTAAGCAAAAACTTACCTGCGAACAAGCACAAATCCGTATAATGGGTCTGATTGACAAGGAACTGAGCAGTGATCAGGAAATGGAATTAATGAACCATCTTAAAACCTGTCCGGTCTGTCAAAAAAAATACGAAGCATTTGTAGGATTAAAAAATGAGGCCAAAGCTATGAAACTGAAAAAACTCCCGGAGATATATTGGGATGATTATTGGGATCAGGTTTACAACCGCATGGAGCGCGGCATAGGCTGGATTTTATTTTCTATTGGTTTGATTCTATTGTTTATGTATGGCAGTTACGAAGTTTTGCATGATTTTTTTATGAATCCTGCAAAACCTCTGCTGCTGAAAATAGGAGTAGGTATTTTTTCCGGAGGCCTTGTTGTATTGTTTGTATCAGTACTACGAGAAAAACTCATGGTACGCGGAGTTGATCAATACAGGAGTGTTAAACGATGATTGTAGTTACGAATGATAGTATCGCAGGTAAAAAAATAACAACCTCTTTGGGCCTTGTAAAAGGGAATACCATACGGGCACGGAATATTGGACGGGATCTTTTGGCCATGTTTAAAAATTTGATTGGTGGTGAAATTGAGGAATATACCAAGCTAATCGCCGAATCCCGAGAACAAGCCATAGATCGGATGGTTAAAGAAGCCGAAGCATTGGGCGCAAACGCTGTAATCGGCGTCCGTTTTGCCACCTCCTACATCATGGCCAATGCCGCAGAAATTTTAGCTTATGGAACAGCGGTTAAAGTGGAAAATATTAGCTGATTTTGTTTTACATTAGTTTTACATTCGATCAAAATAATATTCCTCTGTTTGCGTTTAAATATCAAATCATATTAATAACAGAGGATTTTTTATGTCTGCACATACAAAGGCCATACCGAATACCGGTTGGCTTAAAGAATTAACGGCTTATACACACTCACATACCGTTAAAGCTGTTTGGCAACTGCTTAATACAATACTCCCCTATTTTGTATTGTGGGCAGGAATGATTTATTTCCAGACTCATGGTTTTTCCTATTGGATTGTTTTGCTACTTTCCTTACCTGCAGCAGGGCTTATGGTACGAACGTTTATTTTATTTCATGATTGCTGCCATGGCTCTTTTTTCCCATCACGTAAAGCAAATCGCTGGGTTGGTTACCTCACAGGTATTCTGGCATTTACTCCCTTTGAAGAATGGCGCCGTTTACACAATATGCACCATGCCACCTCCGGTAATTTAAATCGCAGGGGAACCGGAGATATTTGGACGATGACAGTAGATGAATATTGTAGTGCAGGGAAAGGAAAACGACTGGGATACCGACTGTTTCGAAATCCGTTCATTCTCATGGGACTAGGACCGATTTTCTTGTTTCTGATCAGTAACCGTATCGTTCATCCGGATGCGAAGAGGGAAGATCGACGTAGTGTTTGGGTGACTAATATGGCCATTATTGTGATCGCATTTATAGTAAGCTGGTTTATTGGTTTTCAAAATTACCTACTCATTCAATTTCCGATTTTGTTTTTTGCCGGATTAATCGGGATCTGGTTATTTTTTGTTCAACATCAGTATGAAGATGCCTATTGGTCGGATAACAAACAATGGAGTTTGGTCCAATCGGCTTTAAATGGCAGTTCTTTTTATAAATTACCCAAAATATTTCAATGGTTTAGTGGTAATATCGGATTTCACCATATTCATCATTTACGACCGGGCATTCCTAATTATAATTTAGAACGTTGTAATGAAGATGTGCCTACTCTTTCCATGGTAAAACCTCTAACTCTGAAAAAGAGCCTTCAATCTCTCAAATTACATTTATGGGATGAAAAGCAAGAAAAATTAGTCAGCTTTCGCTCGGTGACCATAAATTAATAATAAAAGTTAAGCCTTCCGGAATGTCAAACCGGAAGGCTTTAAACATTTGATAGTTTGACAAAATCCATATTCTTTAGAATACTCCGTATATCCCCTCTGTTTCTCTATCTGAGTCATTAATAATAAATCACATAATAAACTAAAGTTTTCGTTTCACCTCTTCGAAAATAAAACTCTTAAATATAAATACTTAATCGTTCTAATTACGGGAAGGTTTTTTAAAATGAGTACGATTGAAAAAAACGGATCGAAAACAATAATCATACCGGAACAGGATATTATAGCTTCTAACAGAGATATCTTACGAAAAGAACTTGCTGATTTGGTATCTGAGGGATCAAAGCACATTATTTTAGATATGGCAAAAGTCGGGCGTATTGATTCTTCCGGTTTATCAGTTTTGATTGCTACATATAACAGCCTAAAAGTAAATGAGGGTATTCTGGAATTAATAAATGTTAATGAAACAATCCGGAAGCTTTTTCTTCTAACACGTTTTGATCGATATATTTCAATTTCTTAATAACTTGTCGAACGTGTAGAATTTGTAGGGATAAAAAAGAAATACGGAGACCATTATGGCCATTGTCGAAGACGATGAATTGTTACAGATGTTCATAGAAGAGTCCAAAGAACATATGGAAGGTATAGAATCGGATTTTCTTAAGATTGAAGAAATGGGTGCCGCAATTGATTCCGACCTGGTAAACAAAGTTTTCCGAGCTATTCATTCCATTAAGGGAGGTGCTGGCTTTTTGGGATTGGATAAAATTAAAGAGCTTTCGCATAGTATGGAAAATACTCTTAATCTGATCCGAAATTCCGAACTGATTCCAACCCCAAATGTAGTGAGTGCTCTTCTTTCTGCTTTAGATACTCTTCAGGAAATGATAGCTGATTTTATGGAAAGTAATGAAATCGATATTTCTGAACATGTTCAGGTATTGACAGCCATCAGTTCAGGAGAAGAAAGTAGATCTGAAAATCACTCTGATCAATCAGAAAAAAGCAGTGACATACAGGGCAAGGAAACTTCTCTAATGGATTCTGCCAAACCTGATGATGCTTTGGTCAATATAAAACTACCGGATGGGATGATTGTCTTTTCGGTTGCTAATGCTGATCTGGTTCAGGCACGAAAAGGAGGTCGGATCATCTATTTGGCTCAATTCGATATTCTGAATGATATTGAACGAAAAAACAAATCTC
The DNA here is from genome assembly GCA_024762535.1 of Calditrichaceae bacterium. Classification (GTDB taxonomy): domain Bacteria; phylum Calditrichota; class Calditrichia; order Calditrichales; family Calditrichaceae; genus JANTHG01. The sequence continues at coordinate 1,174 of JANTHG010000175.1, read as the reverse complement.
CTTTAGACGTGATCAAAGAAATTCAGGATACAGGAATTTTGTTGGAGAGCAAGGTTGATATGGATGTGGTAGGTACATTGGAAGACCCAGACGGCCCGGTTTTCGTTCCATTTTATACTTTATTTTCCACTGTTTTGGAACCGGATATTGCTCCAAAATTGGTAGAGCTGGATCCTTGGAATGTATATCAATTGATGGATGATGGCAGCCTGAAACCACTGGCAAACAGACCAAAATCGATAAAAACAAAGTCCAAACAAAGCGAAACCCAAAATTCTGTTTTGGCTTACTCTGAAGAAATCTCAATTTCCGATGAACAGCCCAAAAGAGAAGCAGCCTTTAATAAACCTATTGAGCCATTACCGGTTTCACCTGACTCAAAACCCAAAACTAAAAGCAAACAAGTTCGTCCAAAAGTTAATGTAACGAACAGCTCGCTACGTGTGCATGTGAAGTTATTAGATACTCTGATGAATCTGGCCGGAGAATTGGTTTTAACCCGTAATCAATTGCTCCAAAACTTTAATAACGATGACAAATCCGGTATGGAAAACGCTGTTCAAAGAGTGGATTTGATTACATCGGAATTGCAGGAAGCGATTATGTCCACCCGAATGCAACCCGTTGGAATGGTTTTTAATAAATTCCAGCGTGTTGTGCATGATATGTCGAAAAATTTGGGTAAGCAAGTAGAATTGATCATCGAAGGAGAAAATGTCGAATTAGATAAAACCATTATTGAAGCCATAGGCGACCCCTTAACCCATTTGGTTCGAAATTCAATGGATCATGGTATCGAAATGCCTGATGTACGTAGGGGGGCAGGTAAAAAACTACCGGCGGCGCTCAAATTATCTGCGTTTCATGAAGCTGGTCAGGTAAATATTGAGGTAATGGATGATGGTGGGGGAATAGATCCACAAAAAATCAAAGCTAAGGCGCTGGAAAAGGGATTTGTGGAAAAAGCCGAATTGGATAATATGTCTGAAAATGAATTGATTCGTCTCATTTTCAAACCTGGATTTTCTACTGCCGAAGAAGTTACTGAAGTATCTGGCAGGGGGGTTGGGATGGATGTTGTTTTTAGTAATTTGTCCAAACTTGGTGGATCTGTAGATATCGAGTCAAAGTTGGGTATCGGTACAACCATTCATATTAAACTTCCGCTGACTCT
>JANTHG010000174.1 GCA_024762535.1 Calditrichaceae bacterium | reverse complement strand
CCTGTTTTTCAAAGCCATTGTCTTTGGCATCTTCCGAAAAATAACGGGCACTGTTTTCAAGCTCTTCCACACGGGAGGGCGCCGGAGTTACTTTCATTAAAATATGGCTGGCTTTTACTTTCCATTTACCATTTTCTTTTTTACGATCTTCCACTTTGATCAGATGCAGACCGTATGCGGTTTGTACGGGACCGACTATAGCACCTTTTTTAGCAGCAAAGGCTGCGTCCGAGAAGGGCTTAACCATGGCGCTACGTTCGAAATAGCCCAAATCGCCATGGTTTGTTTTTACAGAAGGATCTTCAGAATATTCATCCGCCAGATCGTTTAATTTTTCACCGGCAGCGAGGCGTTCCCGGATTCCTTCAAACTCTTTTAAAATACGAGCCGTATCTTCTTTTGTGGTTTGGATAGGAAACATCACATAGCTAAGTTTACGTTTTTCGTTTTGCTTAAAATCTTCTTTGTGTGTGTTGTAATATGTTTCGATTTCCGCATCCGATATGTTTATCCCTTTTTCAAAACGACGTACAGCCACTTCGAGATATTCTGCTTTGGCTTTTAAATTGTTTCGGATAAATTCGTCTTTCACTTCTGCTTCCGATACATTAGCCGTGCTAGTAATGACCTGCTGCAACTTTAAAAAGGGAATCTGTTCGCGGTAGATTTGTTCCACTTGCATCCAGGGAATGTTAGGATCGCCCAAAGCAGCGTGATATTTGTTAATGTCAAATATACCATTGGTCTGGAATGCAGGATGTTTTTTGAAATCTTGTAATGGATAGTTGTAAATCTGGTACACAATTTCAGAATCACTTACCGAAATACCAAGTTTTTCCATTTGTTCTTTAAACAGGATGCGCTGGATAAAACGTTCCCAAACCTGGTTGCGCAAGCGTTGTAGATCTTCATCACTAAAATTTTCTTTACCGGTACGGGCGCGTTCTTCCTGGTACATTTGCTGGTACATGTCGGAAAAAACCGGGTAGGTAAGGTCGTGTCCGTTTACAGTTCCCACTTTGTTATTGCCTTTTTGTTTTCCCGAATAGTTCATACCCCATTCGAATACCATCAGGCCGATAAATGAAACCGCAATAATAATAATAAAAATTTTACTAAATTCACGTAATTTAGTCATCATCATAAGAAAACCATCTCCTCAATTAGGATTACAATATTCAGCATTTGTATATTCTGTCTTTATGATAGACACAAGCCGCTAAATTTAACGGATTAATGCATCGTTTTCAACTTTGTCTCAAAAAAAATAAATCAGCTTGTTATTGACGTCTCTAAATCAGCTGATTTTGGCATAAGTTGATTTAGAAGACCTTGCCTCGAATCCTTAGCTTTACTAAGTTAGCGTATGCGTACATTAGAATATCTTTTGGTAAAATTCTTTTTTTCCCTTTTTAGCCATATTTCCATTAATAGCGGTAAACGAATAGCTTTTGTACTGTATTTGCTCATTAGTCGTGTAGTGCGCTATCGTCGGAACGTTATTTTAAGTAATTTGCATCTGGTCTATGGCAACAATCTGCCCGCGCCGGAATCCAAACTAATAAATAAGATATATAAAAACTTTGTGTATCTGTGGATGGAATTTTTGCAGAACCGCCGCCTCGGAATGGAAGATATTAACGACCGTTTTATTCTCCATAATCAGGAAATTGTAGACGAAGCTCTAAAACGGGGAAGGGGATTAATCCTCATGTCCGGCCATTTTGGGAATTTTGAATGGCTTGGTCAATATATGGGATTAAAGGGCTATAAGGTCAGTGGTATCGCCAAAAAACAGCACAATACACGGGTCAATGATTTAATTATCCAAAACCGAACTCAGTTCGGAGTAGGTGTTATTTATACAAATACGGCCACGAAGGATGGAGTCGCTGCTTTATCCCGCAATGAGATTATCGCACTGGTTGCCGACCAAAATGCGCGTAGTAAGGGTGTGTTTGTGGACTTTTTGGGGCAGCCTTCTTCCACAGCTGTGGGACCTGCTGTGATTCAGATGCGTAGCGGGTCGCCCATGTATTTGATTATTTCGGTACGCAAAGAATACGGCCGATTTGAGGTATTTTTTGAACGGATTTATGAAGAACCGGGAAAAGAACCAAATGATGCCGATATTTTAAACATAACGCAGTTACATACATCGGCATTGGAAAAATGGATTCAACAATATCCCGAACAATGGTTCTGGATGCATAAGCGCTGGAAAACCAAACCGGCGCCAAAGAGCGACAATGGAATACATTAAAATTAATGCGGAACATCCTGATAAAAAGCATATTCAAAAGGCTGTAGATGTATTAGACAGAGGGGGAATAATTGTTTACCCAACGGATACGTTATATGGCCTGGGTGTGGATGTAACAAATCCCAAAGCCATGCAAAAGTTGTTCAACTTAAAACAACGTGCTCACAAGCAACCTGTTTCTTTACTGGCGCATTCCATTGACCAAATCGAATTTTTTAACAAAAGTTGTCCCATAGAAATACATTCCCGGCTCATGCGTTTATTGCCCGGAAAATTTACAGTGTTGTTGGAAAATACGCTTATCCAAGATTTATTTAAACCGGCGCCGCCCATGGATGAGCTTAAAAAAATCGGTTGGCGCGTGCCGGATCATACTTTTGTAAGAGAACTGGTTAAATCTTTTGGGAAACCCATATCCACAACCAGTGCTAATGTATCCGGTTTAGGGAATGTGCGCAATATCGCTGAAGTGGTTTCACATTTTGGTGACAAACTTGATTTGCTGTTTGATGCCGGCCCTATTGGTAATAGTCGCGGCTCAACCATTCTGGATTTCACCAAAGAGCCGGCTATGATGCTTCGCGAAGGCGATATGACACTATCCGAAACCAGAGAACGTCTTGGTGGAATAGAAATCCGTCCTAAAAAAGAATTCTTTGATATTGTATTTGTCTGTTCGGGTAATATTTGCCGTTCACCAATGGCAGCAGGTATTTTAAAAGCGATGGTTTCCAAAACACGTTTTCGTCATATCGTCCGGGTTTCATCTGCCGGTACGCTGCTTCTTCCACCTTCTCCCGCACATGAAATGGCTGAAAAAGTTGCCGCTGCTAATGAAATTGATATCCACCGGCATACATCCCGGCCCATTAACTCCAAAATAGTTGAACAGGCAGAGTTGATTGTGTGCATGGCGGTTAATCATTTAGATTATTTAAAAAAAGTATTTCCTCAATTCAAAGATAAATTTGTACTTCTGAAACAGTGGAACAAACCGTTTCCACTGGCAAATCCTTCCATTGCAGACCCCATCGGGCATGATGTGGATTTTTTCTCTGACACCTTTGCTTCCATTCATTATGAACTTAAAAGGAATCTTCCACATCTATTTTCCCGTTTAAAGGCGTTTATGGCCTATCATGATTTGGTGTAGCCTTATTTATTTGGATACAAACGGCTCTGTTCCTAAATTTCATCCATGCATTATTTTTATGTGCGTAAACAGGTAAGGTAAACAGGTATCTAAATGAAATTATACACTAAAATTATGAAGTTTATGCGCCCCTTCTGGAAGCATATTCTCTCTGTACTGGTTTTAACTCTTTTATATGTCTTTTTCAATAATTTGTCTTTATGGATTTCCGTTGACTTTATTAAAGAGCTTTTTGACCCTGCTCAGGTTAATCAAATGGTGACAGCCGCTGACTCCACCCAGGCTCATACGGCTAATCCGGCTTCTGATGTGATGGCTTTAACCACAAAAGGGAATAATTTTTACCACGAAGTAAAACGCACCATAAAAAGCTGGTTGATTCGTGATAACCGGCAGGATACATTGATTACGGTTTGTTTCCTTATTTTCCTCACTTTTTTACTTAAAAACATAACTTTGTATGGCCGGCGGATTCTGCTGAATTTTATTGAGCTGAAAATAATTGTCAATATCCGAAATCAATTACACCATAAAATGTTACATCTGCCGCTTAGGTATTTTGATAAGCGACATAGCGGGGAATTAAATTCCGTACTTTTTAATGATGTAAACGCCATCAATGTGGTGTTAGACACCAGTTTCGGTAAAATGATTTTGGCGCCTGTGCAGATTGGCGTTAATATTTTTATTTTGTTCATGATTAGCTGGCAGCTTTCTTTGGTTACCTTTATTATTATTCCTCTTAGCGCTATTGTGATGACTAAAATCGGTAAAAGCATGCGCCGCCGTTCAAGACGTGTGTTTCAGCAGATTGCCGATGTGGTGTCTCTGTTTCAGGAAGCGATTACAGGAATTCGTATTGTAAAGGCTTTTGCCACAGAGCCCTTTGAAAGCCAAAAATTTGAAGCGTCCAATAACCAGTATTTCAAAAAAACATTTCGTCAGCAGCAACTGCGCTATATGACGTCTCCCATCAACGAAACCATGTATGTTAGCATTCTGGTCTTTTTGCTTTGGTATGGCGGTAATCTGGTCTATTCACATTCCGGTTTAACTGCAGAAGATTTTATTCGCTTTTTACTGTTCCTTTTTACCATGTTCCAGCCGCTAAAGGAATTATCCGGTGTGAATAATGTAATTCAAAACGGTCTGGCAGCAGCTGAGCGTATTTTTGAAGTGCTTGACAGCGAAGAAGAAGTGTACGATAAACCCGACGCAAAAGAGCTGCAAATGTTTTCCCGCAACATCCGGTATGAACATGCGTCTTTTAGTTATGATGCGGATGAGAAACCCGTGTTGCAAAACATCAATCTGGATATTAACAAAGGGGAAACCGTGGCTCTGGTAGGCCCGAGCGGCGCCGGTAAAACCACACTGGTAAATTTACTTCCACGCTTCTATGAATGCACCGGCGGCCAAATAACCATAGACGGAACAAATGTGCAGGATGTAACGCTGGCATCCCTAAGGCAGCATATTGGCATTGTAACGCAGGATACGATTTTGTTTAACGATACCATTCGCGCTAATATTGCCTACAGTAAAGCGGATATTCCGGAAGAACAAATCATCCATGCGGCTAAAGCGGCCAATGCCTGGGAATTTATTGAAAAAATGCCTGAAGGGTTGGATACCTTTATTGGTGAAAAGGGCACACGTCTTTCCGGAGGCCAAAAGCAGCGTCTTTCCATTGCACGGGCCATATTGAAAAATCCACCTATTTTGATTCTGGATGAAGCAACGTCTGCTTTGGATACAGAATCCGAACGACTGGTTCAGAATGCCATCGAACATTTATTGGAAAGCCGCACGGTGCTGGTGATCGCACACCGCTTGTCCACCATTCAGAATGCAGATAAAATTGTGGTGTTGCAGGACGGACGGATTGATTCCATTGGCACACATCTGGAATTATTGGAATCCAGCGCTTTGTACAAAAACTTATACGAGAATCAATTGCTGGCAGGAAAAGAGGATTAATGAATAATAAAATGAAATTCGGCACTATAGTTACTTTGTTTTTATGGCTGAGTCTGCCAATTTATGCAGCAGACAGTACGCGGGTTTTGCCTTTTTCCACCGGAGAAGATTTAACGTTTCGTATTCGCTACGGCTTCATAACCGCGGGAATTGCACATATGCGAATTCTTCCTGCAGAACATAAATTTAATCAGGATGTTTGGCATATTCAGACAACAGCCAAAAACGTACCGGCCTTCGGCTGGATTTATTCCGTGAATGATGTAATTAATGTGCTGCTCGACCCCGTGCGTCTGCGTCCACTGTACTACGAAAAAAAATTACGCGAGGGTACTTACAAAGCGGATTTGTATGTAACTTACGAGCATGCTGATTCTCTGGCGCGCGTAAAATTTATTCGTTACAACAGCGATATGAAAGTAAAGAAAAAAGAAGAATTTCCGGTCAAAATCCCGGCCGATGCTTTTGATGTTTTATCCGCTTTTTACTATATCCGCACGCTTCCGCTAAGAGTGGGAGAATCATATTATTTAACCGGTCATCAAAAGAAAAAAGTATATAATTTACAGGTGAAAGTACATCGCAGAGAAGAATTAGAAGTGAAAGCCGGTACCTTTAATGCACTTGTGGTAGAGCCTATGCTCAAAGGGGAAGGTATCTTTAAACAAAAGGGAAGATTACTTATCTGGCTTACGGATGATTCTTTGCACATTCCCATTCAAATGACCAGCAAGGTGGTTGTCGGACACATTACTTCGGAATTGACCGATATGAAAGGCGTTCCTAAACACATTCCCGCGCGGGTGAAATAATGGGCACGATAATTAATGCCCTTGCCATATTGTTAGGAAGCACTATTGGCTACGTATTACAGGCGCGCTTTCCCGATACTTTAAAAGAACATATGCTGCAGGCAATTGGTCTGGTGACTATTCTTATCGGCATACAAATGGGTCTGAAAAGTGAACAAATTTTATATCCGCTGGGAGGCGTTTTATTAGGCGGGATGATTGGGTTTGCCTTAAAGCTGGAAGAGCGGTTAGATCAATTAGCATCCTTTCTGGCCAGGCGGTTTTCTTCTGATGATGACACCAGTTCTTTTATTCAGGGATTTGTCACTTCCAGTTTGATTTTTTGCGTTGGTCCCATGACCATTCTCGGTGCTATTAATGACGGCCTCTCGGGCGACTATCAACTGCTTGCCGTTAAATCCATGTTAGACGGATTTACATCGATGGCTCTGGCCGCCAGCCTCGGCGCAGGTGTATTCTTCTCGATTATAACCGTTCTTGTTGTTCAGGGTGGTTTTACGTTAAGCGCTATTTGGATGAGCAGCTTTTTTTCGGCTAATGTGATTAA
>JANTHG010000173.1 GCA_024762535.1 Calditrichaceae bacterium | reverse complement strand
TCACTAACTTAACATTTAAAATTCATCATCTCTCATTTCTTAAGAATTTTGCCAGCGTCACATCCAAATCATCCCCACGCAATTCACCTTCCGTGGCAACTATTTTCCCCTTCGGATCCACTAAAATCGGTTTAGGAATACCACTCACTTCAAATTCTTTACTGATAGTATCCCTGTTTCCGCCTTCCAAAAATACATGTAACCAGGGCATCTTCCACTCTTTCTTACGAAATTGCTCAATCGCTTCTTTATTCCGGTCAAAGGAAAGACTGAGAATAGTAAAGCGCGGACTTTTATATTTTTTGTACGCTTCGTGCATTTTAGGCATTTCCCCCACACACGGACCGCACCAGGTCGCCCAAAAATCCATAATATAATATTTCCCCAGAAGTTTTTTATTGGAAATAGTTTTGGAACTGTTCAGCTGAGGCAGTGTGAAATCCGGTACCTGTTTCCCTTTGGCAATGCGCCTACCGGGATTCAGTAGTGCCACATAATAAGCGATTTCACGTAAATCGGCATAATTAGTTTTCAAATTGTTGAAAATACTACGCTGCGTTTCCACATTTCCTTTATCTCTGGCATAACGCCCCATACTCACCAAGATGCCGGCCTGAGTCAGGCGATTGGGGATCTGTTTGACTTCTTTTTTAAAAAGCGCCTGCGCCTGTTCTTCTCCTAAGGCTTCTTCGAAAATATAGCTGCAAGACATGGCTTCTGCGGCCCAAAGTTCATCCGTAAGCGGCAGGGTGGTAATTATTAAATTGTAGATGGATTTGGCGTCTTCGTCCCTGGGGGATGTGTTACCGGCGAGCATCAGGGCTGCAAAACGTTTTCCTAAAGAAGTGTTACCGTTTTTTGTCTTTTGGCTTAAATAGCGTTTGATATCCAAACGGTCAAACACAAAGCCGGTTACATTTCCGTGCGTTTTACGATAGTTGATTTGGGCTGCTTCTTCCTTTTGCCGGAATGTTTTGTTTTTTAAAGCAATTTCATAAACTTCTTTAACTGTTTCCGAACCCTTTGTAACTGTAACGGCCGGATAATTATCCGTGGTAACCCGCACCAGTTTTTGAGGATCAAATACAATCCGCGCTTTATTGTTTACCACCTTTACAACGGATTTATAATCACCGCCACCATCATACACAAGATGGTCATAATCCGTACCATTCACACTGCGACCATCCGTAACCAATCCTAATAATTGATACGCAACCGTATCAGCGGGTGATTCCACTTCAAACAGATACGTGCCGTCCGCCTGCTTTGTAAAGGAATCCGCGCTGGAAAAATCAAACCGGTTCCAGTCGCCGGTGATGTGTACCTGAGAAAAGTCTTTGGTGTACGGGTTATGTGCCAAACGAATATTTAGTGCCACGCTTTCATTGGGATCATCCGTAAGCAGAGGCAGCAACAGAGCCTGATGGTCCGCAGCCGTTACATAAATTTGCCAATAGTTTCCCTGCGGCATGGGCATGGAAAAATGACCGTTCTTCTGAGCGGTAACGGTTTTTAAAGGATTGTAAGGTTGGGAACCGAGATGAAGCAGATGCACATGCGCCAGTGCAGGCGCTTTACCATCCGCGCCTATAATAGTGCCGCTCAGTGTTTTTACTTCGGGCTGATGATTACAGGCCCAAAATAATCCAATCGTTAACAAAAAGAATAGAATCTTTCGCATAATTAAGCTCCTTAATTAATGAGGAATTCAGCATGCATGGTTATGCAGTACCTTCATCCGAAATTTAACCTGAATTGTACGATGTGTATTCGTCATTGCGAAGCCCGTTTTAGCGGGCTGAAGCAATCCCCTCAAAAAAGCACCGTCGAATTTAATCCCCCCTTAAAAAAGGGGGCTAGGGGGTTGTGAAAACTGTAATATTCAATAATTACCATTTAAAAAACACCCCCCTCAGTCCCCCCCTGATAGGGGGGAAAGTACAATTGCTGAAATTATTTACCCAACCTCTTGCCGCAACATCAACTCCAATCCCCCTTAAAAAAGGGGCTAGGGGGTTGTAAAAAAATGTAATAGGCAACGATTTTTCGGTTTAAACTTTTCCCCACCCTCATAAATTCCTGGACGACGAAGCAATCCCCCACAGGGATCGCTTCGCTCCTGCGTCGCCCGCAATAACGTTATTTATTGTGTTTATACCAACAATCGCCCGACTTAGGTTTTAAAAAATCTTATTTTCATTTCTTGTTTTCGGAGAATAAAAAAAGCCGGCAAAAAACCGGCCTAACTTTAAAAGCATCTCCGGTCTCCTCAAACCGCAGGCTGCTCAAAAAAGTGCTTTGAGCATACATACGCTGCGGGTGAATAAAAGTTTCTTTACTGAAATACATCCACCAGCCATAAACTGAGTTGCGGAACATAGGTAATGACTGCCAGGGCAATCAATAAAATAAGTAAAAAAGGTAACGCCGCTTTATACAACCGAAGTACGGGTTGTTCAAAGCGAAACGACGCGATAAACAGATTCATGCCCACCGGCGGAGTGGAATATCCGATGCCCAAATTGGCCAGAAAGATAATGCCCAGATGAACCGGATGCACGCCAAAGGATTGGGCTATCGGAATAACGATGGGGGCCACAACCAGAATAGCGGAAAAAATATCCATCAAAGCGCCTACAATCAGTAAAAACACATTCAATGCTAATAAAAAGCCGAATTGGGAATGAATAAAGGTTTGCATCTGCTGCATAATCCAGGTAGGTACCTCGGCGTCCACCATGTAATTGGCCAGGCCTAATGCCGCAGCCAAAATGACCAGAATCCCACCCACTAAAATCATACTTTCCTGAATAATATCTGCTAAATCGTTGCGCAAAGAAATATCTTTGTACACAAACACTTCAACCACAAACACATAAAAAGCGGTAACGGCCGCAGCTTCGGTGGCTGTAAACAGTCCACTGTAAATACCGCCCAAAATAATAAAGGGTAGGGGAATTTCCCAGACAGCTTCACGTAATGCGCTGGAAAGAGCAATTTTTTCCGGTAAGGGCTGAACCGGCTGTTTTTTTATGTAGAAAGCACTGTAAACCGAGAGCAGTACCACCATTAATATCCCGGGCAAAATTCCGGCCAGAAAAAGTTTGTCAATACTGACCTGTGCCACCAGTCCGTATAAAATAATAGGCAGACTGGGCGGGAAGAGCAATCCCAGGTTGCCGGAGGCCGTGAGCAATCCCAAACTAAAATCTTCCGGATATTTTTCTTTTAAAAGCACGGGATAGAGTAACCCGCCCAGGGCAATAATGGTTACTCCTGAGGCGCCGGTAAAAGCGGTGAATATGGCGCTGGAAACAAGCGCTACAATAGCCAGTCCACCGGGCAATCGGCGAAACAAAGCCTGCGAAAGTTTGACCAGTCGTTCCGGCGTTTTGCTTTTGGCCAGCAGATACCCGGCAAAAGTGAACAGAGGAATAGCCAGTAAAATGGGTTGACTCGTCAAACGGTACAATTCAATGATGACCGCGCTGGAATCGATTTCTGCTGCATGAAAGGCGAGCAGGGCAATGGCCGAAATAATCACGAACAGCGGGGTGCCAAACAGAGCCAGCAGTAAAAGTCCTATTCCGGTTAAAAATATCGTCATTCGCTTTCCTCGTTGGTAGCGAACAACCCCACACCTGTTTCTAAAGCAGAAAAGAGAAAGCGCAGCATCATCAGTCCAAAGCCGATGGGAATGATGATTTCGAAATACCAGGAAGGAATGGAAGCAAATACAATGCTGTTAAAGGAACGTTCTTCCGCTACAAAATTCCAGGCCGCCTGTGCCAGAAAAAAGGTAACGACAGCGGCAAATAGATCGGTGACCAGGTGACTAATTTGTTTCGCTTTACCGGATACCATACGGGAAAATAAATCGATATTGATATGTTTGTTGTCACGGGTGGCCAGCGAAGCGCCGATGAATCCTACCCATAAGACCAGTTGGCGTAAGAATATATCACCCCAAAGGAGGCCATGCGCAAAAACATTACGCAGAATAACCTGCAAAAAGGCCAGGGTTACCATAATTAAAACAATGAGGACTAACAAGGTGCGTTCTGCTTGAGCAATCCAGGCATTTATTTTTGAAAGAAATGGCATAAACCGCGCTTCCAAATAGGTTTGAATACAGGAATGTATCGGTTATGATCATTAAAATCAATATGGAATGAATTTCCTTAGTAGAGGGAGTAGAAGTTTCTGGATCTATGGCGTTTTGATTGGATAAACATTACATCTATCCTATTCCCCCCTATCAAGGGGGGATGAAGGGGGGTGTTTTTTTCATGGCAAATTATTGAATGATGCAGATTTCACACCCCCCTAGCCCCCTTTTCTAAGGGGGAATTAGGCTGAACTACTTATCATCAATTTGGTGTTTTGATTATATAAAACAGTTGTGAAATCTATCTACTGATATTGACGTTTTTATTTACTTTTACTAAAGTACAAAAAGGCGGGCAGATGGTTAGGCTAAGATATCGAGGATTTGCTGACCGGTTTCCATGGCAGCCTGAACGTTTTTGGTCTGCATTTGAACGTTTTGCTTTGCCAATTGCAATTCTACAATTTGTTTGGCTTCAATTTCACCCTTGGCCACAGCTTTGGCTGCAGCATCCGCTTGTTTCATCGCTTTTTGCATACCCTGAAGGGCGCTGTACATGGCGTCGCCGGAATTTACAGATTGAATCATGCCTGGTCTCCTTATATCTATATTGGTATAGTCGGCGGCTCAGACTCAAACTCAATTATAAATTTACCAGTGTGTAAATTTTGTTCATTTTAAGTGGAAATAATGAAAGGAACGAAATGTTCGAATTGCAAATGTTTCAGTCACCTAAATTGAGTGATTCTCTCGTTATCGGCGATGTGGCGATCTTCAATTAGATTGCTTTGTCGCTGACGGGAAAAGGGCGTCATCACGAATGACGGAGGCGTGAAGTGATCCCCGGTGGGTTTGCTTCGCTCCTGCGACCGCTGTTGTGGTTGCTGCAATAACGTCCCCCCTGTCAAGGGGGGACTAAGGGGGGTGTTTTTTTTAATGGACAAATTATTGCATTATACAGATTTCACAACCCCCTAGCCCCCTTTTTTAAGGGGGAATAGTTGTAATGTGCTTACTATGGAATTGAATTATCCTGCAAAAGCAAGAAACATAATGACGCTTGGCAAGCACACGGTGCAGTTCCCAGTTCCCAATTCCCAATTCCCAACAACTCAATAACCTAATAACTTAATAACTTAATAACTTAAAAGCCACTCCATCAAATCAACGCCGGGACGAATTGCCCAAAGCCGGGTGCGCCGCCTGTTTGTTTTCCGTTTTCAATCAGCCACTGACCGCGCAGCATCACCCGTTCTATTTGCCCGATGGTTTCCATCCCTTCATAGGGCGACCAGTCTATGGCGGAGTGCAGATTGGCAGCCGAAATTTGTCCGCTACCCTGTGGATTAAATAGTACCAAATCCGCATCCGAGCCGGGCAAAAGCGTTCCTTTCTGCGGAAACAGGCCGAACAGACGCGCCGGTTCTTCGGAAATTAAACTGATTAGTTTGCGCAGCGGCAGCCGTCCTTTACGCGAACCTTCACTATATAAAATAGAAAAGAGCGTTTCCACTCCGGGCAGGCCGTTGGGCGTTAAATGAAATTGGCCTTTGCCCATATCTTTTTGTTTTATGGTAAAAGGGCAGTGATCTGTACCCACCACGTTCATTACCCGCTGATTCAGACTTTGCCAGAGATAGGCCACATCCGATTTTTCGCGGAAGGCCGGTGCCGCAATGTAGCGATAGCCGTCTTCCTGTTCGTAAACGGATTTGTCGAACATCAGATATTGCGGGCAGGTTTCCATATACACCGGCTGACCGTTTTCGTGGGCCATAAAAATCATTTGCACGGCTTCGGTGGTGGTTAAATGCACAAAATAAAGCGGACACTGAATAAACTGGTTAAGAGTTAACACCCGCGAAACCGCTTCTATTTCGGACTGTGCCGGACGGCTGTGAGCATGAAATGCAGCGGAAGTATTTCCCTGCGCCACAAACATATCCGTAAGAAAAGAAACCAAATCACCGTTTTCCGCATGCACCATCACCGTTCCTCCGGCGTGTTTTACAGCCCAGAGTAAATCCATCATCTGGCGGTCGTGTAATTGCATTCCTGCTTCGCGGTAGGCGGTAAAGGCCTTAAAACTCATGACGCCCCGGCGCACAATTTCCGGAATTTCTTTGAGGATATCGTTATTGAGGTCCGTTACATTGCAATGGAAGGCGTAATCGACCCGCGCTTTGCTTTTTGCCCAATCCATTCGCCGTTCTAAGCTGTGCTGAAGCGATTCGCCTTTGTCCTGGACCGTAAAATCCATTACGGTTGTAACACCGCCGTACATAGCTGCCAGAGTGCCGCTGTCAAAATCGTCAGCGGATTGTGTGCCGCGGATAGGGATGCCCATATGCGTGTGCGCATCGATAAAACCCGGGAAGATAAAACGTCCCGTAGCGTCAATGATTTGGTCTGCCGTAGCGCTGACCTGTTCGCCGATTTCTTTAATTTTTCCGTCTTCAATGAGAATATTCCATTTGCCGCCGGATTGAGGCAGTACCACTTTACCGTTTTGGATTAGAATGCGTTTCATACTGTTTCTCTCGTTAAACTGATGAAAGAAATTTACACAGGATTCGTTTAAAAACAATGGAAAACAATTGGCAATGACAGAAAGAGTACTTTGGTAAATGGTATAAAAGAACAGCTTTTGGGGATTTCATTTCATTA
>JANTHG010000172.1 GCA_024762535.1 Calditrichaceae bacterium | reverse complement strand
AAATAGATGAGGGCGATACCGGGCAGGGCGAAGATGATAAAAAACAGATCGTTTATTTCCCAGAATTGGTCTTTCCCTTTTTGATGATGGTCGCGGTGCATGAACCACAATACACCGTGCATCAAATATTTATGACTGGACCAGGCTACGAGTTCCATCGCCAGGAAGCTGGCCACCACAATGATTAGATTAATTAAAAAAGTCATCTTGCCGTTCCTTTCTTATGATTCCACCGATTGACTTAGAGGCAATCGAGGTTGCGGCGCCAAACGCGTGCGGGCCAGCTCTTTAATCAGAATGCCTATCTTTTTCATTTGCGAAACAAACACCCGTCCCAGAAAAGGATTCATTTCTGCGGCTTCAATTTTCCTTAAAATCCCGCGGTATATTGTAGCGGAAGCGTAAATGGCAAACTGTGCTTTACGTTCCAGCATGGGAATGCCATGTTCGGCCGAGTCGTAGTAGCTGTGGGCGCGTTTGATTTGATAGCGCATTAATTTATGCATACGTGTATTCATATTTTCGTCAAAGATGTCCTGTTCGCTCACACCGAAACGGCGCAAATCTTCCAGCGGCAAGTAAATGCGTCCCATATCTTTATCTTCTTTTACATCACGTAGTATATTGGTCAACTGCATGGCCACGCCTAAATTTTCTGCATATTCAAACGCAGCGTCATCTGTGTAACCCAGAACGTGTGTCATCATCACGCCAACCACCCCGGCAACCCGGTAAGCAAACAGATAGAGCTCATCAAATGTTTCGTAGCGGTTTTTATTGATGTCCATGACCACACCCTTGAGCAGTTCCAGCGGATATTCCCGGGGGATGCCGTATTTTTTAGCGGCCACAATAAAGGGCTGCAGTACGGGATGTTCCGATTCACCACTACGGTAGGCACGCTTGATTTCCCGTTCCATAAAATGCACTTCATCCATTAAGTCTTCGGTGCTGCGCTGGCGCGGATTATCAATTAGATTATCTGTGTAACGGCAGAATCCGTATAATGCGAAGGTCGCCCAACGCCGTTCCAAAGGCAGCATGCGCGCTGAAATGTAAAAGCTCTTTGAGTAATGGGCCGTAACCATCCGGGCATATTCAAAACCCGCTTTATAGTCTGTTTGTTTCCAAAATTTAGTCATATTTTCCCCTAAGGTTTACAAAAGATTGAAGTCTTGTAAAATGGCTTTTTCAGTGGCTTCAGCCGTTAACAGCACGCCGGGCACACCGGCACCGGGATGGGTACTGGCCCCTACTCTGTACAAGCCGTGTACATCTTCATCGCGGTTCCCGGGACGGAAACTGGCGCTCTGTGTCAGCTTTGGTTCCAGTCCCCAGGCACTGCCCAGGTAATTGTTACGTTGTGTACGAAAATCATCGGGTGTGAAAATTTCCTGCACTTCGATATTTTTGCCCAAATCTGTTAATCCGAAATCATGTTCCAGAAAGTTTAAAATTGTATCCGCAAAGGGCCGGGCTGTTTTATTCCAATCGATGCCGGATGCTAAATTAGCCGTGGGCACCAGCACGTACATGCTTTCCGAATCGGCCGGCGCCATGGAAGGATCGGTGCGGCTGGGCACGTGTAAATACATGGAAAAATCATCCGGCAAAATCTTGTTGTCGAAAATATCTTTGACCAGCTCTTTGTAACGCTTCGATAATATCAGGGTATGGTGTAAAAGTTCGGGATATTTTTTACGCACACCGAGATAGATAAGAAAGCTACTCATGGAATACGCACGGCTCTTCACTTTTTTGTCCGTCCATTTTTTGCGAACCGGCGCTTTGAGTAAGTCCAGATGGGTGTGGGCAAAGTGGGCATTGGATACGACCAGGTCTGCCTGATGAACCGTACCGTTTACTCTTACACCTTTCGCATGCCTGTTTTGAACAATAATCTCTTGCACTTCAGCCGAAGTGTTAATTTGTACACCGCTTTCCAGGGCAACTTTTTCCAGCGCGCGAACCAGACTGAACATGCCCCCCTTGGCATACCACACACCGCCGTGTTTTTCCAGGTAAGGTATCATTAAATAGACCGCCGGTGAGCGAAACGGACTGCCGCCGATGAATAAAGGGTGGAACGAAAACATAAAACGGTGACGCTCGTCCCGGAACCAGCTGGATACCACACTGTGTGTGGACTGAATGGCCCGTAACTTTAGTGCTTCCGGGATAAATCGCAGCAGGGCCTTCATATCGAAGGGGGTGCTGCCCATTCCGTCTACGATCACCCGCTGATACAGTTTTTTAGTATATTCCATAAAGGCATCGTATTTCTGCGCGTCTTTTTTGTTAAAACGCGACATCTGTTCTTTCATCTTTGCGCTGTCAGCGGAATAATCGATGAAGGTTTTATCGTGAAAGTAGAGCCGATAAAAGGGATCTAAATAGGTCAGGTCCAGGTAATCTTTCATAGATTTTCCGGCGCGGTTAAATACCTTTTCGATGATATCCGGCGCCGTAATCAGAGAGGGTCCCATGTCGAAGGTATAACCCTTCTTTTTGATTTGCGAGGCATGTCCGCCGGTGTTTGCGTTTTTTTCAAAGACGGATACCTGGAATCCCTGATTCTGTAAACGGATGGCCAGGGCCAGTCCGCCGAAACCGGCTCCGATGATAATGGCTTTTTTCATGATTCATTTTCTTTCTTTTTTTGAGTTAAAATTTTCTCGTATACCTGATTCAGCACACGACGCTCGTCTTCCGTTAATTCTAAATGCGTCTTAATGTAGACGATCATGTCCAGTAAAAATTCACGGTCGAAATTTGGATAGGCTGCGGGAAGAAGATGGATTATCCGTTCAAAATCCTGTTTAGCCAGATTTCCGCGGGTAAAGAAAAACGGCAAATTTCGGTTAAGTGTAGCGTGGACGAATAAAGATTCCAGGTCATCGGGATTCTTCCGCAGACCCCGGTCCATTTGCTCAAGCCCCTTCTTTACCAGCCTGAGTTTTTGCTGCGGCCAGAAAGCATGTTTACCCTGAATGGCTGTCAGCGCACCGAGATACACCTGCGCTCGCCATTTAAGAGGGGGCTGCTCTGTGCTCAGGCGTATGAACACTTTCCTGGCCGGCACTATCTTTTGCTCATCTTCGACGGATGCGTGATAGAAATTCCTGCCGGATAGTAAATCAGCGGGTGTATGGTCATCTGCAACAGCCCCCAGGCCAAGGGGGATAGCCAAAACGATGCAAAGAAAAACATAAGAACGATTCATTTTTTTATTTCCAAAATAAGCGTTTTGAGCGATTTATTTATTGCATATAACTAAACATTTCGTAAATTATTCCCGTCGTTAAAAAAAATACCATATTTACCGCGGATAAAACGTTGCGTTTCGCATTAGATATATAAAATCGTTAAATCGGGGAATAAAATAACGCTTAAAACGCTTATAGTTATAAATACCATTTAAGGAAGTGATTAATCATGGAACAGCTAACCTATTTTAACAGTAAAGAAGCGGCTAACATTTTAGGTGTTAATGTATCGACTATCAAACGCTGGACCGAGGAAGGCAAGCTGCAATGCGTGAAAAGTTCGGGGGGGCACCGCAAGTTTTTAATGCATCATCTGTCCGGATTTCTGGAAAGCAACAAAAAAAGAGCGGTCAAGGCTACTATTTTCCCGGTTGATACAATGGAAGATCTGCAGGTGAGCCGCTATATAATGAAAGGCGATTTTTCTTATCTGCACAAACACGCACTGGAACTGGCCCTTAGTTTTGAGCGTATTCGTCTGTTTAAAATTTTGCAGGGACTCTACTTGGCGCAGCATCCCTTGCCCGTGATTTATGACCATTTTGTGGTGCCGCTTTTGCATGAAATCGGAACCCTGTGGGAACAGGGACAGATTTCGGTGGCCGAAGAACATGTGGCGTCTCAGAATATCCGTGATTTGCTGATTCGCCTGCAAGCCATCACCGCACGGCCGCCTGCTGAAAAAGGAACGGCTCTATGTCTGACGTTTCCGGATGAATTGCACGACATCGGTTTGAAAATGGCGGACCATATTCTTGAACTAAAGGGCTTTAAAGTATTATTCAGCGGACAAATCACCCCGGCACTAAGCGTTGAGCATCTAATAAAGACCTTCCACCCGCAGCGGATTTATTTAAGCAGCACAGTTGTAAAGAATGTAAAAGCGACCCAGAAAGAATTAAATCAATTAAAATCGTTTGCCAATCAATACGGTTTTGATTTGTACGGCGGCGGTCCGGGTTTTTCCAGATTGAATATTGAAACGGTTCATCCTTTAGTTTGGCTTCCTGATTTCACGGCCTTGTCTCAATCGCTTACTGAAAAATCATGAAATGTATTGTAGAGGAACAAAAATAATGCGACTAAAAATATTCATCAGCATACTCATGCTTCCCCTTTTGCTGCAGGCACAAACCCGCGGTAAAATCCAGGGCAGCATCATCGATTATGACAGCAAAGAGGCCCTGGCCGGCGCTAATGTGCAAGTTCTGGGGCAGTCCCTTGGGGCGTCTACCGACCTGCAGGGCCACTTTGTGATTAATAACGTGCCGTTAGGACCTATACGTCTGGAAGCGTCTTATGTAGGTTACATTAGCCAAATCATTACAGATGTCAACGTTATGGCAAACAAGCCGGTCGTGGTTAAAATTGCCTTAAAACCAGGTGCGCTAACCGCTGATGTTATAGAAGTGACGGCCGGTTATTTTTCGGAAGAAAAGCTGAACGCGCCCAGCGTGATTGGGTTAACACGTGAAGAAATCCGGCGCTTCCCCGGCGGCTTTGAAGACCCGGTGCGCGTAGTTTCGGTTTTACCTGGCGTCAGCGTCAATCCGGCCGGCGGGCGTAACGATCTGCTGGTACGCGGCGGCGGTCCGTCAGAAAATCTTTACATCATTAACAATATTGAAGTGCCTTCCATTAATCATTTTAATACACAGGGCGCCAGCAGCGGCAGCCTGAGCTTTATTAATCTGGATTTCGTGGATAATGTCTCTTTTTCTACCGGTGGTTTTCCGGCCCGTTATGGCGAAAAGATGTCGTCCATTTTGTCGTTGAATCTGGCGCAGGGGCGCCAGGACCGCCTGGGTGGCAAAGCGTTGGTTTCGGCCACGCAATTCGGTCTTAATCTGGAAGGGCCTTTACCCGCCAAGGGCAATTTTTTATTTTCGGCACGCAAAAGCTATCTGGACTTAATCTTTAAAGCGGCCGGGCTGCCCTTTATTCCGGTTTACACCGACTACAACTTTCTGGCCAATTTTGAAATGGCAAGCGGCAACACGCTCAGCATTCTTGGTTTGGCAGCCATTGACAATGTGGATCGCAATCTGGACACACCGGAAAACCGCGCCACCAACGCCCGGATTCTGGACAATACTCAAAATCAATTTGTCGGCGGTATCAATTACCGGCGCCTGTACACAAACGGCTATGCCGATTTAACTTTCAGCAGCAGTCTTTACCAGTACCGATTCAGCCAGGCCGACACCCAGCAGGTGGAATATTTTAACAGCCGTGCCAATGAACTGGAATACGCGCTTAAAGGTCAACGCTTTTTAAAATTAACGAATCAGTTAAATCTGCTGTTTGGTTTTAATTTAAAATTCAATCAAAACCGTAATACCACCGTATTTGCCGATACCATTTACGATCGCAGCGGGCGACGGCTGCCGGTTGACCAGTTGGGCCTGCCCCAACGCATTGATGCAAACCGCTGGCAGAATAACTATGCTCTGTTTGCCGAATTGGACTGGAATGTGACCAATCGCATCAACATCAACAGTGGCCTGCGTTTTAATTACTATAAGACCTTAAACCGGCCCACTTACCTGGCGCCACGCCTGGGACTCAAATACCAGTTCAACGAAAAACACGCCTTAAAACTAAACTACGGCTGGTACTATCAGCCGCCATCCAATGTATGGCTGGCCAATCCGAATAATAAGCATTTAAAAGCGCTGCTCAATCGCATGAGTATTGTTGGCTGGGATTACCTGTTGCGTAAGGATGTGCGTTTAACCGTGGAAATGTACTACAAGCAATACCGCGATTTACCAACCGGCATTCTGCCCGGACGCAGTGATTATCTGGTGATCACCAATACGGGGGCGGGCTACGGCGGGCGCGAAGACGATTTTCAATCCTTCGGCTATCTGGATTTGATTTCAGTTGGCAAAGGTCAAGCTTACGGTCTGGAAATCCAGGTGCAAAAAAAGTTTTCCGATATTCCGCTTTATGGCAAAACCAGTCTCTCTATTGGTAAAAGCGAACTGACCGCTTACAACGGCAAGACCTATCCCGCTGCCTTTGACCAGCGACTGATTTTTAATATCTCGGCCGGTTACCGTTTCAATCGCGGCTGGGAACTCAGCGGCAAATTCCGTTATTTCAGCGGGCTGCCCTACACACCGGTTTACCGTCCCGATCAGAATCCTTTAAAACCGGGGCAGATTCAGAATTTGCCTGAAGAATATCTTGCGGCCCGTTTACAATCCGGGCACCATCTGGATTTGCGTCTGGATAAATATTTTGCTTTTAAACACTGGACATTGATTACCTTTGTGGATATTCAGAATGTTTATAATTACAAAATCCCCATCAAACCAAGCTACGATTTTTGGAAAGATAAAATAATCACCAGTAACGCTATCGGCATTTTGCCGTCCATTGGCATTAGTGCCGAATGGTAACCCGGGGGAGTGAAAGCATGAAAAAAATATTGGTGGGTATCAGCGCCTGTTTATTGGGGCATAAAGTACGTTATAACGGGGATGGCCTGCGGCCGGGTTTGATCAACGATACCTTTGCACGTTATTTTGAGTATGTGGCGGTATGCCCGGAAGTGGAT
>JANTHG010000171.1 GCA_024762535.1 Calditrichaceae bacterium | reverse complement strand
CTGGTAAATGTGTGGCGAAGAAAGTTATCCACATATCCACAAAAAGAAGAAAGAAAAAAAGAAGCAAAAAACGAAAGAAGAAAAACTACTACGACAACTGTAAAGTTTATTTAGGACTTGACACCCCCCTTAGTCCCCCCCTTGATAGGGGGGACGTTATTGCAGCAACCCCAGCCCCTTGCCGTCATGGCAAGGAACGAAGTGACGAAGCAATCCAACTGGGGATCGCCACATCGCTGTCGCGATTCGCGATGACGAACACAAAGCGCTCAATCAGGTTCCGGCTATTTAGAAGAATTACTTCTTCTCTCCCTACCGGAACTTTTACCCGGAATTCTCATTGAAGTACACACAGAAAGTAAAGCATCCCTATTTTGGGTTCATTGCTTCATTCCGGCTAAAATGGTATCTTACAGCAACGGGTTTAATTCGAACGGAACATGGAAAAAAGACAAAAAATATTTCTCATTGCTCTTCTGCTTTCTCTGCTTATTCATATCGGATTTTTTTGGGTAGCGAAAAACCGGAACTGGTTTTTAGTTGATTTAAGCTCTGCAAAGCAATCGTCGCCCCAAGAAGTGGTCATTACTTTTCCAGAGAACAAACCTAAAAAAGCCCGTGAAATTGTTCAAAACAAAAATGAGAACAATCAGGTGCCAACCAAAAGTAACTTACTGTCGGATAAAAATTCCCGCGCCCGAAATCCTGTAAAAAACCAGGCCAGAGGCAATCAGCCGCTGAGCAAAGGTAACAGTCCGTTTGCCAATCTTTCACCGCCCAACAGTAAACAAAGCTATAATGCGCTGCCTAAACCAAAATTCAGCGCCAAAGCCCTGCGCGGTACCAGCGCCAAAACGCCCACCGAAGAATACAGGGAAAAACAGCAGCAGGCTGTGGCATCAGCCAGTTCCAGCGGCAGCGGACAGATGCTTCAACAAAAGCAATTTTCTGTGGAAGAAGTGGGCGCCATTAGCCTCAGTACCTATAAATGGGCCTGGGCGCCTTATGTTAACGCCATGAAAAGTAAACTGGAACGGGTCTGGTTCCCACCTTCGGCTTACTATCAGCTGGGGCTCATTCACGGTTACACAGTCATAAAATATACAATTAACCGCAAAGGTGAAATTATAGGTATGCACGTGCTGGACCATCAGGGACACGAATCGCTCCGTGCTTCCAGCACCAATGCCATAGAATCCCTTTTCCCTTTTTTACCTTTGCCCAAAGATTTTCCGGACGAAACATTAACCATCACGGCAAAACTTGTCTATCCCGATTTAAGACGCAGGAGATAACCTATGTTAGAACTATTTGAACGCGGCGGTATTATGATGTACCCTTTGGCCCTGGCTTCCATTATTGCTTTGGCTCTGGTAATTGAAAGGCTTTTCGCGCTTCGCAAACGCAAAATACTCATCCCGGAAATTGTTTCGGTCGTAAAGAATTTTTCTTCGGAAAAAGATATGGATTTGGCAAAATCCATTTGCGAGAAATACGACTCCCCCTTTTCCAATATCATTAAAATCAGTTTGGACCACTACCAGCTTCCTAAGGCGGACATTCGTGAAATACTGGAAGATGAAGGACGGCAGGAAGCACGCAAGCTGGAAAAAGGGCTGGTAGCTTTAGAAACCATTGCCGCTATTTCTCCGCTAATGGGACTGTTAGGTACAGTTATCGGCATGGTGCGTGTTTTCGATGTAATCAAAGATCAGGGCATCGGTCAAACGGCCGCGCTTTCCGGTGGTATTTCCGAAGCCCTGCTGACCACGGTAAGTGGCCTGTTCATCGGTATTCCGGTGTTAATTGCCTACTACTATTTTGCCAGCAAATCCGAAAACCTGATTTTGGATATTGAAAAATACAGCAATCTGCTGGTTCAAAAATTTAACGCCCTTAAATCCGGCACAACCAACACGGATAATTAATTATGCAATTATACGTTAAACCCAAGCGTAAAGTATCGCTCAACATGACATCGCTGATTGATGTTTTGTTCATCCTGATTATCTTTTTTACGGTTTCATCCACCTTTCTGGAACAGCCGGGTATCGAGCTGAAGTTGCCCGAAGCCAAAAGCGCACAAGGCCATACTGTTCAAAAAGTAATTATTTATGTGGATAAAGATAAAAATATCTTTTTAAATGACAACCTGGTTACCTTTTCGAACTTAGTCAGCGAAATAAAAAAGTTCGACAAAACCCAGAAGAACAAAAGCATCCTGCTTAAAGCGGACGAAGGTGTTACCCACGGCCAGGTTATTCGAATAATGGATTTGCTTCGGCAGCAGGGAATTTATAAAATAGTTATTTCCACTACCAAAACAAACGGATAAATCATTTTGTAACCGGAGCGGCTATGCCCAAAACAAAACAAATTAATATCGC
The DNA here is from genome assembly GCA_024762535.1 of Calditrichaceae bacterium. Lineage (GTDB taxonomy): Bacteria > Calditrichota > Calditrichia > Calditrichales > Calditrichaceae > JANTHG01. The sequence goes on along the minus strand of JANTHG010000171.1, from coordinate 4,460 downwards.
CCTGCTCGGCCTGGGAAAACTCGGCCTGGGTTTCTACAAGGTTTTTTTAAAGAAACAGGAAGAGATTGCCAGGGAGACCGGACTGCAATTACACATTTCGCACATACTGGTTAAAAACACCCGGGTACGGCGCCCCTCTTTTGTGGACAGTTCGCTTATCACAACCGATTTTGACACTATTCTTAATGATTCATCCATTCAGATTGCCATTGATGCCATTGGCGGGATTGAACCCACTTTTTCCATGATAGCCAAACTCATTGAAAAGGGGATAAATATTGTTTCCGCCAACCGTACCATGCTTGCCTCCAAAATGCAGGAACTGGCCGACCTGTCAAACAACAATAAAGTGGTTATTTTGCCGGAACCCGCTTTAGGTGGCGGCGTACCGATTATTTCTACTATTAAACAAGATTTAATTGCTAACAAGATTGTGGCCATGTACGGTATTTTAAGCGGTACATCCAACTATATTTTATCGGAAATGACAGAAAAACGAATTTCCCTGCGCGAAGTACTTAAAATGCCGGAAATTCAGAAAATGGCCGAGACCCTTTCCGTCATCGATTACGAAGGTTCGGACGCGGCTCAAAAGGTTGCCATTTTGGCCAGTGCCGGCTTTGGAATGCGGGTAAATTACCTAAATGTATTTGCCGAAGGAATTTCCGACATTTCTGTTTTTGATATTCAGTGCGCTGCCGATTTCGGCTATGAATTTAAACTCCTCGCCATCATCAAAGCCGAAAAAGACGGATTCGAAATCCATGTGCACCCCACTCTGGTGCCCCAGGGCCATCCGCTCACCCTAATCCGCAATGATTACAATGCCTATTTTATGCATACGGATTTAATTGGTGAATATATGATTTACGGCAAAGGCGTAGGCGTGGAAGCAAGCAGCAGCCTTATATTGCGCGACCTGGTGGGTATTGGTAATTTGCTGCGCAACTATTCTTCCATTAAAACGCCTTACCGTTTAAACTGGAGTGAGCTGCCTGTGAAAGCCATGGATGATATTGTGTCCGCCTATTATATTCGCTTTCCCTGCGTGGATAAACCGGGTGTTGTGGGCACCATTACCACGGAACTGGGCAATGCAGAAATAAATATCGCTTCGGCCCATGCCGAAGTAAACCTTAAAAATTATCCCGGCATCGGCTTTGTGCATATTCTGGTGGATGAAGCCCGTGAATCCGACATTCTGAATGCCATTAATTTCATTAAAAAAATGCCCATTCTAAAAGGGGAAATTAAATTTTATCGTATTTTAAAGGATTAGCTTATGAATACCATTTCATTTTCGGACGGAAGCATAAAAACCCCAGGCAAAATTATTTGTGTGGGTCGGAACTATGCCAAACATATCGAAGAAATGCAATCGGAACGCACCAGCGACCCGGTTCTGTTTCTCAAACCCAATTCAGCCCTTCATCCCATTGATAAGCCACTGCCATTGTTCCGCGATGTGGGCGCCATTCATCACGAAATTGAACTGGCTGTTTGTATAGGGAAAACCGCTTCCAATATTACGGAAGCTGATGCTGCGGAATATATTGCCGGTTACGGCCTTGCGCTGGATTTAACTCTGCGCGATATGCAGGCTAAAGCCAAACAGGGTGGCCTGCCCTGGGCCGTAGCTAAGGGATTTGACCACGCCTGCCCTATTTCACCTTTTGTCCCTGCCGCTCAAATACCAGACCCGCAGCAATTAAATCTTGTTCTGAAAATAAACGGCGAAGAACGGCAGCACGGCACTACAGCGCACATGCTCTTTCAAATTCCGAAATTACTGGCCTATGCCAGCCGTTTTTTCACTTTTGAAGATGGCGATTTACTGCTCACCGGCACACCGGCCGGTGTTGGCCCCCTGATTCCGGGCGATAACATTGAAGCGCATATTGACCAAATCGGAACTTTTACAACCCAGTGCATTTAAACGGAATGACCATGCCAGAATATACCATAAACGACCTGCTGAACATTATGAAACAATTGCGCCGGGATTGCCCCTGGGACGCTGTTCAAACCCACGATTCCTTAAAGCCTTATTTACTGGAAGAAACCTACGAAGTGCTGGAAACCATTGACGCCCGTAATTACGAGGAATTAGCCCGTGAACTGGGTGACTTGCTTTTACAGGTAGTATTTCACAGCGAACTTGCTTCCGAAGCAGGCCATTTTGATTTTAGCACTGTGGTGAAACATATTTCCAACAAACTGGTAGAACGCCACCCTCATGTGTTTAAAAAAGACTCCGTGAATTCCGCCGAAGACGTTCAGGCCAACTGGGAACATTCCAAATTGAAATCCGAAAAACGGGATTCCCTGCTGGACGGCATTCCCAAAACAGCGCCGGCTTTGCTAAGCGCGCAGCGTCTCCAGGAAAAAGCAGCTACGGTTGGCTTTGAATGGGAAACCATTGAACCGGTATTTGACAAAGTTCAGGAAGAATGGAACGAATTTAACGACGTGTACAAAGCAGATAATAAAGAGGAAATGCGCAAGGAATTTGGCGATGTGCTATTTGCGTTGGTAAATCTGGGACGATTTTTAAACATCAATGCGGAAGACGCTCTGCGCCAGACAAATAATAAATTCGTCCGCCGTTTTAAATATATCGAGAAAAATTACAACTATGACCATCAGCGTATGCATCTGGCCAGTTTAGAAGAATTAGATGCCTTTTGGGAAGAAGCAAAACAAGCGGAAAAGAAATGAACTACAAGCCGTTACAGGAACTTGCGTTAAACACAGCCGGGATTTTAAAAGAAAAGAATCCCCGGTTCCCCTTTTTATTGGTGGAACACCGGGTACGCATCCACCCTGTAACCATTCTTGTTCACAACGCTCTGAGTGAGCAGATGATGGACGAATGGAAAAATTCCTTTCAGGCTCAGCCCTCTTTTTCGCAACCACCATCGGTTTTTGAAGCGGATGGCTGGTTCTATTTTTTGGGGCTAACCGAATTTGGCTCGTTCCCTTTCTATTTTTTTGTTTTCAATTCAGAACCACCCCAAAATATTCAGGATTTGCTTGAAGCTTGGAAAAAAGAAAGTCGGCTACTGAACGATGCGCTGCGTGAAACCGCTGTTGCACATGAAACGACCCAGGGTAATTTGATTTCTCAGCTTCTGCATGATGTTCAGGCCATTATGACCCTGCAGCCGGAAAACAGTACCAACGAAGCATTACAGACGCGTCTCAACTACCAGCAAAAAGTAAATGAAAACCTGTTACTGTTTATCCGGCCACTGGAACTGCTGCCATCACGATTACCTCTTTCGGACCTGATTCACTCATCAATGCAAATGGTAAATATTCCTCCCCAAAAATATTCATTAACGATTTCCGTCTCTTTGGCCGAGATAGAAGTAGACGCCGAATTCATGGCCCGTGCAATTCAGGAAATCGTTTGGAACAGTTTACAGGCCGGTGCACCCAGCTGCACCATTCACGCCAAACTAATACCGGCCGGTTCTCCGTTTGTAACCAAGGACTGGCTGGAGCTGTCCTTTTCCGATTCTGGTAGCGGCATCAGCCAGGATTATTTGAAATCCGTAACGGAACCTTTTTTCACAACCAGGAAAAATGAGGGACACAGCGGATTCGGATTGGCTTTGGTAAAAAAAATTGCCGATGCCCACGGCGGATATCTGACCATTGAATCTAAAAAAAATCAGGGCACAGAAGTAAAACTCTATATACCGGTTTAATATGAGTCAGCAAAAAATACTGATTATCGAAGACAACGTCATCTGGCAACAGAGCTTTCGGAAATGGTTAGGTAAAGATTACATTTTTGATTTTGCTGCGGATGTGGAGAAGGCCAAACAGATTTTTATTCGTTTTTTGCCTGATATTGTTTTATTAGACCTCGGCCTTCCTAAAATAGAACAGGGACTCGAAGCCCTGGATTTCATCATCGCGCAGGGAACGGATGCGCAGGTTATTGTTATCACGTCTTCGCAGGACCATCAAACCGCTTTAGAAGCCCAAAAGCGCGGCGCCTCATCTTATTTTTTCAAGAGCGAAAACATCAAAGACGAATTGCCGCTTTCCGTGAAACGCGCCCTGCGTATGCAAAGTCTCCAGCGCGAGAATCGCAATTTACGTAAAAAACTAACCGATACCCTCACCTTTGAGGGCATTGTGGCAGTTAGCAAACAAATGCAGAATATTTTGCGTTTGACCGAACAGATTAAAAACACCAGCGAACCGGTACTCATATCCGGCGAATCCGGTACAGGTAAAGAGGTCATTGCCCGCCATATACATAATCGCAGCAAACACGCAAAAAAACCCTTTGTGGCCATCAATTCCGCGGCTCTGCCGGAGAGTCTGCTGGAAAACGAACTGTTCGGACATGAAAAAGGCGCTTTTACCGGCGCACACGATTCAAAGCCCGGACAATTCGAAGTGGTCAACGGCGGTACCCTGTTTCTGGATGAAATCGGTGAACT
>JANTHG010000170.1 GCA_024762535.1 Calditrichaceae bacterium | reverse complement strand
GCTTTTTTCTTAGCGCTGTCTACACGGTAGTGAGTTGTAAACGCCTCAGTGGAAAGCGCATAAGCATATCCGGCTTTAAGTGCGGCAATATTCGCTTCAATTAATTCCGGTTTGTTCTTGAACTTTTTATTTATCCAGCCCAGTGTCGCATCCATGGAGCGGCTGAACATCCAATAGGTCATGCCCAGGGCAAAAAAGTTTTTGGAACGGTCTTTATCTTTTTGTTTGAGAGGTGAATCTTCTAATGCTTTTCTGGTCAGTGTTGTAATAGGTACCTGAAACACCTGATACATTTTAAGCGAATCGTTTTCCAAAGGATTTTCTTCGTAACCGGCCAGTTTTAGATTCCGTTCCTGAAACGAATCTGTATTTACAATAACAATCGCGTTGTCTCGTAAAATACCAATATTTACTTTGAGCGCTGCCGGGTTCATGGCTACCAGTACATCCGGTGAATCACCCGGTGTATGAACGGCTGTACTGCCAAATTGAATCTGGAATCCGGACACTCCAAATGTGGTACCGACCGGTGCGCGTATTTCTGCCGGATAATCCGGAAAAGTGTTTAAATCATTCCCTGCCAGCGCGGTCGTATTCGTAAATTGACCACCTGTCAACTGCATACCATCACCGGAATCACCTGCAAACCGAATGGTAACGCTTTCCAGAGTTTTTACTTCTTTCTCGCTCATAATATCCATCCTAACAAAGGTTTATATGAATTATTTAATTTAACAAAGAGGTTAATTTACCCATATAATTAAGATATTTCAACAGATTCATCGCTTTTTTAAAAGATTATTAAATATATTGCATTTAATAATAACACGATTTATTGAATTCCTCATTGTATCGTCATTTGCATATTAAACATTAAAAATAAAATGGCTGAACCGTATTTTTATATCCATAAATCCCTATCTAAACTGCGATACTGAATCGCTTCGCTGATATGAGGCGATTCTATCGTTTCGCTTTGGGCTAAATCGGCAATGGTGCGCGCCACTTTTAATATGCGGTCATAGGCCCGCGCCGAAAGTCCCAGCTTATTGATGGCTGTACTCAATAAATCTTTACTTTCTGTATTAAGATGGCAATATTTAGCGAGATGTCGCGGCAGCATATCCGCATTGCAATACACATTCCGCACACGCTTAAAGCGTTCAACCTGAATGTTACGCGCCTGTTGCACACGCTGTCGAATCTTTTCCGAAGGTTCGCCTTTTCGTTCCGAAGAGAGTTCTTTAAAATTGACAGCCGGTACTTCCACATGAATATCTATCCGGTCTAATAAGGGGCCGGAAATACGGGCGCGATACCGTTGAATCTGCGGGGCGGAACAGGAACAGGCATGGTTGGGGTCGCCAAAATAGCCACAGGGGCAGGGATTCATGGCAGCGACGAGCATAAAATTAGCCGGATATGTTAAGGAAAGCGCTGCCCGACTGATGGTTACTTTGGCGTCTTCCATGGGCTGACGCATTACTTCGAGTACATTCTTCTTGAATTCGGGTAATTCATCCAGAAACAGAACACCGTGATGCGCCAGGCTCACTTCACCGGGACGCGGGAATTTTCCCCCGCCCACCAGCGCCGCATCGGAGATGGTATGATGTGGCGAGCGAAAGGGGCGTTCGGCAACCAGCCCCTGGTCCACAGGAATTAATCCGGCAACGGAATGAATTTTGGTAGTCTCGATGGCTTCTTCTAAGGTCATCGGGGGCAGAATAGTAGCAAAGCGTTTGGCGAGCATGGTTTTACCCGATCCCGGTGGTCCGACCATAATTAAATTGTGTCCGCCAGCTGCCGCTACTTCCATCGCTCGTTTTACATGTTCCTGTCCTTTTACATCCTGAAAGTCCAAAGGACTTTTTTGCTGGCGGGCAAATAAATCGTCAGGATTTATTTTTAGCGGTTCCATATCCAACGCACCGCTTAAAAAGTTAACCACATCCAGTAAACTTTCCATGGGATACACATCTGTTTTGGGGCTGCCCATGGCGGCCTCTACGGCATTTTCTTTGGGTAAGATCATGCCTGCAACCGCATCCTTTTCGGCCTGCACCGCAATGGATAGGGAACCGTGTACCGGACGCAGAGTACCGTCGAGCGCTAATTCACCGAGAATCAGATAGTCATTAAGCTTGGATTGGGGGATTTCACCCAGGGCGGCCAGGATACCCACCGCTATAGGTAAATCGTAAGCGGAACCTTCTTTTTTAATATCGGCCGGTGCCAGGTTGATGGTGATACGTTTTTGGTGGGTAAAGCGGAATCCGCTGTTTTTTATGGCAGCTACCACCCGTTCCCGGCTTTCCCGCACGGCATTATCCGGCAAACCCACAATGGTAAAAAAGGGCACATTGCCTTCGATGTGGGTTTCCACTTCTACCTGATAGGCGTCAATGCCCATTACCGCAGAAGTGAGTACTTTGGAAATCATTATCACACCGCCTTAGCTGAATTTAATTGACAATGAACGCGTAAAAAGAGTTGGTGCTATTTGAGATGAATTTTTTCATACCTAAAACAATCGGTCGTATGGTCGTTGACCATACCAGTGGCCTGCATATGCGCATAGGTAACCGTTGTGCCCATAAACTTGAATCCCCGCTGTTTCAAATCCCTGCTGATACGGTCCGAAAGCGGTGTGCTGGCCGGAACCTGTTCCAGTGTTTTCCAGTGATTTACAATGGGCTTACCATCTGTAAACGCCCAAATATAATCCGAGAAACTGCCCTTTTCTTCCTGAATGTTTAAAAAGGCCCGGGCATTGGTTATGGCCGCACGGATTTTCAGACGGTTGCGGATAATCCCTTTATTCTGCATCAAACGTTCAAAATCGTCTTCCGTAAAGCGGGCTATTTGCGCCGGGTCGAATCCGGCAAAGGCTTTTCGGAAATGCTCCCGTTTGTACAAAATCGTGCGCCAGCTCAATCCGGCCTGAAAAAACTCCAGCAATAAAATTTCAAACAGCTTGTGGTCGTCATATACCGGAACGCCCCATTCCGTATCGTGGTAAGCCACATAAAGGGCGTCCTCTTCCGGTACCCAGGCACATCGTTTCATTGTATTTCCTCTGTAATGGCCACCGCGCGAACCGGTGCTCCGTCGGATTGTTCTATTTTTAAGGGAAATGCGTACAGCATAAATGATTGTTTCAATAGATTTCTCAACCCGGTTAAATTTTCCAGAATCACCTTTCCACTACCGAGCAAGGCATGGTGCGCTTCAAAATCCTCACTATCGAGGGCATCTACAGAAGGCCCATCCATTCCAACCCCTTTAATATTCATTGCAGCCAATTTATGAACTAATTCTGAACTTAAGTAGGGAAAGGATTCAAAATAAGCGGAAGAGTTCCATTTTTGGTCCCATCCAGTACAAAACAGGACAAAATCAGTGTTACAATTTTCCGGTAATATTTCGGCGGATAATGCCTGGCTATCTGAATGTGAGGCATCTACAACAAGTCCTTTTCCATAAAAAGAATTAAGCGGTAACTCATCCAAAAAAGCGCCCTTATTAAGCATATGCGCCGGTGCATCCATGTGGGTGCCGCTATGTGTAGCCAGGTTGAGTTCCAATTCCCGATAGCCATTATTCGGAATAGAAGCAAAAGTTGAAATACTAACTCCGGGGGTACCCGGGTAAGCTGGAGTATCTATATTTAAGGTATGCGATAAATCAAAAACAGACATGGGATTTCCTTCACTTATGCAGAAATGCTAAATCGTTCCATCATGGAGTATAGTCGTCTTCTGGTAATACCAAGCAATTCTGCCGCACGGCTTTTATTGCCCTGAGCTTTATTAATGGCCGCCATGATGAGCTTTGCCTCGAGCTCATCCAGCACCAGGCCCTCTTCAGGGATGTCTATATTTTCAGGATGAAAGATGTGTTTTTCCTGGTTAGAATGAAGTGCCAGTTCCAGTTCTTCAATGACCTGCCCCGAAGAGATGGCGGCACGAACAATAATATTTTGAAGTTCACGAACATTGCCCGGAAAATCGTATTCCATTAATTGCAAGCGTGCTCTTGCAGAAAGGGATTTATCCGGATAATCCCGCAAAAAGAATTGTACCAATTCCGGAATATCTTCTTTTCGTTCACGCAGAGGGGGCAAGGTTATGGGGAACACATTAATACGGTAGTATAAATCCGAACGAAATTCCTGCGCTTCTATCATGGATTCCAATTGACGATGCGTGGCTGTAATTAATCTGAAGTCCACTTTTACAGGTTTGGTGCCGCCAAGATGAGTTACTTCGTTATTTTGCAGCACACGCAGTAATTTAGCCTGCAAACTTAAAGGCATATCCCCTATTTCATCGAGAAAAATCGTTCCGCCAGTGGCGGTTTCAAATAGACCCGGCTTCATTTTATCGGCTCCGGAGAAAGCGCCTTTTTCATATCCGAACAGCTCGCTTTCCAGTAAGTTTTCGGGCAAAGCCGCACAGTTGATGGTTACAAAAGGTTTCGTGCTGCGTGTGCTGTTTTGGTGAACCGCCCGGGCCACGAGTTCTTTTCCCGTACCACTTTCACCACGAATATGAACTGCCGTATCAGTAGCTGCCACTTGTTCTATTTGACTGAAAACTTTACGTATTTTCTCACTTTTCCCTACAATTCCGGGAAAAGTTTTCGGTACGCTTATATTATTTTTTAAGCGTTTATTTTCACGTTCCAATTCTTTTTGACGTAAAATCCGTTCAACCCGCAGGCTGAGTTCATCCATTTTAAAGGGTTTAATCAGATAATCGTTGGCGCCTTTTTTCATGGCGTCCAGGGCTGTATCCTGCGTGGCAAATGCAGTCATTAAAATTACTTCGCAATCGGGTTGGGTCTTTTTTGAAAATTCCAGCACTTCCATCCCGTTAACGGGAGTCATTTTGAGGTCGGTGATAATCAGGTCGAAAGTGTGTTGTTTAATTTCTTCGATGGCGGACATGCCGGAAAAGGCTGTATGCACCTCATATCCATCCATTTCAAGGGAGGTCCGTATAAGAGCACACATATGTTCTTCATTATCTACAACAAGAATCAACGGCATATATTATCTTAGAATAGCCCGTAAAAGAATTAGAAAACCTGTTTTATTATTTTTTAACAATTCCAGGTTTTGTTTTGCATCTTTGTAATTGGGATTAATTCCCACCGCTTCGTCAAACTCATTAAGTGCCTTTAAAAAATAATCTCTACACTGAATTAAATGAACGACACCCAGTTCGTTCCAGTAGTCGGCATATCCTTTATGCTTGACAGCCTCTTCACTGATGCGTTGTTCATAAAATTCCATTTCATCCTGTTTCAATTCTCTTCCACCATACATAAATTTCAACAGAAAAAAATCCATGGTGGCGCCAATAGAGTCTTCTTTTGTGGCAAAATATACCTGAAGCTGCAACAAAATATCAAATACTTCATTTTTAACACCGCGAGCAAGTACGTTTTCTAACTCTTTAAAGCGTATTTGCCAAACCTCTTCCTGATAAAATTTTTGTTCTTTTATCTGATTGAGCGTTCGCATAATTCGTACGGGAATCACAATATTATCATCATCATCTTGCAAGGTAGACAAGAAGAGGACGACTCCCAGGTTGAAATTAGATTCTAAATATTCCGGTTTGATATGAATCGCTGTCTGGAAAGCATTTTTTGCTTTTTCATAATTACCGCTATGCGAATAAAGGATCCCCAACAAATCATAGAGATCGGGAAAATCCGGGTGTTGTTCCAAAGCTAAATTGCATATTTTTTGAGCTTCTTCATATTTTTTTGATTGTAATAAAGCGACGGCAAGTCGTTTCTGGGCACGAATCAGATTGGGATCCCGTTCTAATGCATTTTTAAAACAATCTATAGCTTCCGGAAAAAACTGACGATTTAAAAAGAGTTTACCTAAACGGTAATGCGGTTGAGGATCGGAAATTTTTTCTAATTTCTTTTTTACAATAAATAATACTTCTATTTCATCCATCATTTTTTGATGGAGATCAAAGGTAGCCGCTTTAACATACTCTTCATCAATAGGATTCGGGCCGTTGTAGCGCAGTTTATAACTGCTTGAATAGCTCAATACAAAGCGGCCATCTTCAAATACTTCACAAATAGCATTTTGCCGATCCGTATCGGACCCGGTATGAATTCTAAATTCCCGGCCATTAACTATAATGGCATCCTGATAGCCAAACCCGTGCAATTAAATTACTCCACATAATTCATAGATAAATATACATTCATACCACATTTAATTCAATGTAAAAGAAACACAATTCCTCATCTGCCAAATAGCATACGTAAATAAAATCCCGGTGATTGCAATTTGGCGCGCATATCCACATCATTGAACATAGTTGAAAAGGTTTCTGTAAGTGATGGACTGTTCTGAACACGTGTAATCACAAAATTGAATAACCAGGGCATATGTACCAATTGTTGTATTTTGTAACTTACCCGTAATTCGTGCCACAATTTGTGATATAGATTAACATCGTATTCCCCTAATACATCTGCGGAAAAATCATTTTTCGCATACGCCTTCGTTAAAGTAAGGGCTGCCATTTTACCACTCAGAAGTGCATTGCCGATCCCTTCACCTGTAAAAGGATCTATTAAAGCACCGGCATCCCCGGTTAACAGAAAACGATCGCCTGAAATTGATCGTTTTACACTTCCCAGTGGTAAACGCCATCCTTTTGTAGGTTCAACAATTCGTGCATTTTTAAAGCGTCGAGATATTTCAGGGTTTTCAGCTAACGCGTGTTCAAATATGGTCCGCATATTCAGGTTTTGTTTTTTTAAATGTGAACTTAGCATACCAATGCCCACATTAACCTGATTATTGGGTAAAGGAAACACCCAAAGATAACCGGGTAAAGCC
>JANTHG010000169.1 GCA_024762535.1 Calditrichaceae bacterium | reverse complement strand
CCTACCAAACGAATTAACAATTTATCTCCCTGAAAAACAACTTCTGCTTCTTGTGAAGTAAACAAATCTTTTACTTTTTTTATTTTTTGTTCGCGCTGCTCTTTTTTTAACAGCTCTGCGGATTTGGTGGCTTCACTCTCTTTAAGGCTATTAAGTTCTTCTTCCATGGCGCTGTTCTCCGCCAGCAGACGCGATTGTTCCTTTTTCAAATTAATGACATAGCCTACAATCGTTTTGGTAGGTTCCTCAAAACCTTTGTCAAATTTGGGTGTATAGTGAAAAGGTGTGGCCATTGTGGTAAACATGGATTCGAATTTAAGATAGAGAGCTTCCAAACTATCCGGTTTATCAGAAATCCGTTTAATGGTTTCCGCCAAATATTGAGCATGCCTGGCTTCGTAGGATGCAGCCATAGCCTTTTGTGTTGCAGAAGGTTTATTATAGGGATCGGCTTTTAATACAGCTTCTGCCTCGGCCAGTAGGTTTTCTGCACTGCGTAAGGTGTTCAGGCAATAGTGTTCGGCACCATCCTGTCGTGCCAAAGATAGCTGATTACGGGCATCACCTAAAATCCCATTACGTATGGCTTTAATGGTAGCTTCTTTATAAAGAGTTGCAGCCTCAGTGCCGTATTCTCTGGCATCATCGAGATCATCGTCTTCCAAATTGGTCGTAGCGTCTGCAAAGACATCTTCAGCCTTATCCCATTCGTCGGGAGCAAAAATAGGTGCATTTTCCTGAAGCGCTTCATCCCGTGCTGCGATGGCCGCATGAAGCGTGTCTTTGGCAAGATGAACAATTTTTAAAGCTTCAAGGGCAAAATCGCGGGATTTTTGTAATTTCTCTTTTATATCTACTAAGCTTTCCTCTTTGTTCTCATAGTCAACGGAAGCTTCTTTGAAATTTTCCACAGCATGTTTAAAATTTTCCGGTGCCAATACTTCCGCATTTTCCTGTTGTAATTGGTCTAATAACTTTTCATAATCTCCAAAAAGATTATTACGTAACCCACCCTGGGCCAGTAAAAGACTATGAAGTAAAAAGAATAATATCAGAGCTTTGATATTTTTATTAAACATGGCTCCCCGTTCCTAAGATTAAATGTACCTTAAATAAGTAGTGTTTCACACGCTCTATTTTTTATTTTCAAGATAGTGAACAATTCGATGTGCCGCAACCGAGCCTATGCCCTTCAATGCCAAAACGGCCTTAGCAGGCAAATTTTTATCCAAAATTTCCAAAACTTCATCAGTGGTGTTTACTGAATAGATTTTCTTTTTATTGGCAGCAATCAGCGAAGCACCCTGCGCTATATATTTGGCGTAAGCACCAACGGCAATGATATCGGTAATGGGCAGGGCCGACAAAAAATAGCCCATATTCAGGTGCTGATCTTCCACATTAACGCCTGCACCGGTCATATCACCCACAATAAAATAAATATGCCTGGAATAATCTTTAAAACCGATAACCGAACGCGCGGCTTTACTCAATGAACGCGGTGTCGCTATGTAACTTTCATCCAGTACATGGTAAGGGCCGATGGTAACCAGTTTGCCATGCCCGGCAGGCAATTGAAAATGATTTTCGAATACATGTAACATCTCGTCTAAATCAAAATCCAGGCTATGTCCGCAGGCAATGGCAGCGAGGAAATTGTACACATCCTGAATACTGTAAAACCGAAGACGAACCAAACGCTCTCCGTTTACTTTTAATGACATACCTTTAGGGCCTTGTTGGCGAATATCGGTTGCAAAAAAATCCGCCGAACGGCTTAATCCAAATTTGACAATATTTTTGGTTGAAATCACTTCGGATAAAGAAGAACTCAGTTCATCATCTTTGTTTAAAATGGCCACACCATCTCTTGCCAGATATTTAACCACAGCTGATTTTTCCAGCGCCACCTGCATCATATTGCCAAGATAATTAAGGTGTGCATCGCCGATATTGGTTACAATACCGATAGTTGGTTTTATTAAGCGTAAAATCTCGCCGAAATGTTTACCGTGCTGATAATCGAATTCGAATAAAGCATAATCATAATCCGGATTTAATTTTTCCAGTGTGTGGATATTATTTTTCCAATTACCGTGCTTAGCTGATGATTTTAAAACTGAACCCCGGGAAGAAAGAATAGCGTGCACCATAGCCAATGTAGAAGTTTTTCCCAAATTACCCGTTACCCCAATTACAGGCTTCGGAAAATTCCGGCGCAACTGGATGTATTTTTTACTCTCTTCGGATGAAAGTTTACGTTTAGTTTTCAAAAGTGATGTTTTCCGTTAAAAATCAAAAAACGACTGTGCTTTTTTGAGTTGTTCTACAAAATAATCGATTTCATCAAAGGTGTTATAAAGATAAAAACTGGCGCGGGTTGTAGCGGCAATATCTAATTTTTGCATGATGAGTTGGGCGCAATGATGTCCGGCGCGCACCGCTATCCCCTGCTGATCCAAAAACTGGGCCATGTCATGGGGATGCACATTCCCAAGATTAAACGAAATAGCGCCACCCCGCTCCGGCGCATGGCCATACACTTTCATTCCGGGAAGGGCCATCATTTTGTCCAGAGCATAGGTCGTTAATTCCTGTTCGTAAAGCGCAATATTTTCCATACCAACCGATTGCAAATAGTCAATGGCAGCGCCTAGCCCGATAGCGCCGGCAATATTCGGTGTCCCTGCTTCAAATTTATGGGGAATCTCATTCCAGGTGGCGCGATCATGCCAAACCGAATTAATCATTTCACCACCACCCTGATAGGGATTCATATTTTCAAGACGTGCCCGTTTCGCGTACAATACGCCTATACCGGTGGGCGCTGCCATTTTATGGCCGGAAAAGGCATAAAAATCACAATCCAGATGCTGCACGTCTATGGGTAAGTGCGGTGCGCTCTGAGCGCCATCCAACAGAACCGGAATGCTGCGATCGTGTGCCATGCTAATGATGCGTTTTATGGGATTAATGGTACCGAACACATTAGACATGTGGGTTATGGCCACGAGCTTGGTACGTTTTCCAAGTAATAATTCAAATTGGGTAAAGTCCAGCGTTCCTTCTTCGGTAAAAGGAATATATTTGAGCGTGGCACCTTTTTCCTGTGCTAATAATTGCCAGGGAATGATATTGCTGTGATGTTCCATCTCACTTAAAATGATTTCGTCACCGGCAGAAATAAATTTCCTTCCCCAAGAAGCGGCCACCAGATTAATGGCTTCGGTCGTGCCTCTGGTAAAAATAATTTCCCTTTCCGAAGCCGCCCCAATAAATTGAGCAACTTTTTTCCGGGCAGATTCATAGCCGATCGTGGCCCGTTCGCCCAGTTTATGGATAGCACGGTGTACATTGGCGTTATCATTTTGATAATAGGCGCTGATGGCATCGATAACAGCCTGCGGCTTTTGGGTTGTGGCTGCATTATCTAAATATACTAAAGGGTGGTCATTTACTTTTTGATGAAGAATGGGAAAGTCGGTGCGTATGGCTTCCACATCCAAATGGGTCGTGGCTGAATGTACCATAAGGTTAATTTCCTGTTTAAAAATATCCGATTTGCAGTTTAGCTTCTTCTGACATCATATCCGGATTCCAGCGTGGACTCCAGACAATTTCAACCTCGGCTGAAGTAACGCCTTGCAATTGTTCTACTCGTTCTTTTACATTTTGAGGCAGGGTTTGTGCTTCCGGACAATTGGGCGCTGTGAGCGTCATTTCAACTTTAACATGACCGTCATCACCGATAATAATATTATAAATTAAACCCAGTTCATAAATATCAACAGGGATTTCCGGATCGTACACTGTTTTAAGCGCTTTAACTATTAAGTCTTTATTTAAAAACGGATCGGACATTCCGTTGCTCCTTTATTCTTCCGTAGTAGTCGAATTTGTTTCACCATGCAAAGCGTTGTGCATAGTATGCCAGGCGAGACTGGCACATTTCACACGAACCGGAAAATCTGCCACGCCTCCAAAAGCTGCCAGTTTCCCTACCGAATCAAAGGTCTCTTCTATGTCCGCTTCTCCGGTAACGATCTCATGGAATACTTTAAATAATTGGTCAGCTTCTTCGATGCGCTTGCCTTTAACGCTGGTGGTCATTACGGAGGCCGACGCTTTGGATATGGCACAACCGGACCCTTCGAAATGTGCATCGATAATGATGCCGTTTTCCACTTTTAAATAGATTGTATAATGATCACCGCAAAGTGGATTGCGTCCGTCTAAAACATGGGTGGCGCCTTCCAGCTTACCATAATTACGCGGTGAGCGATTGTGATCTAAAATAATATCCTGATATAATTCCTTAAATTCAGGGTTCATACTTGTACCTTCTTTACTAAATATTAAAATCGAGATGTTCAAAATGAACATGATTTAAACGCATTAGAGTAAATGTCAATCATTCTTTTACATTGCATTTTCGGTGTTTACTGTTCTGCGGTCAAATAGTCCTTAAACTTCGCATTAAACGCCGCTTCCACCTGATCTTTAAACAACGGGATTTTTATTTGTTCAATCACACGTTCGGCAAATGCATAAGTAAGAATACTGCGAGCAGCTACTTCGCTAATACCTCGGGATCGCAGATAAAATATTTCTTCTTCATCGAGCTGTCCAACCGTTGCACCGTGCGTGCACTTGACATCATCCGCATAAATTTCGAGCTGTGGTTTACTATCTATCTTTGCTTGTTCCGAAAGAAGCAAACAGTTATTGGACTGTTTGGCATCTGTTTTTTGAGCATCCGGTTGGACCAGTATTTTGCCACTGAACACTCCATTAGCCTGATCATCCAAAATACCCTGAAACAATTCATTACTGGAACCGTGTGCCTGAGCATGAACTATAGTTGTATGGTTATCCATATGCTGTGTTCCGTTAGCAAGATACAATCCATTTAAGGTCGCATCCGATCCTGTTCCATCCAGAGTAACTCGTATTGTATTGCGTACCAATTTACCGCCAAAATCGATACTATGCGAACGAAAAGTTGCATGTTCACCGACTGTGGCATCCACCTGATTCAAGTGATAAAAGGTTTTGCTTTCATTTTGAAACTGATAATAATCCAATCGCGCCGAATCATCCAACTCTAAAAGGGTCTGAAATGCCTGGAATCCGGGTTGACTATCTAAAGAAAGGTGTTGCTCAACTACCGACAACGCACTCAAGGGCCCTAACACAATGCGATTTCGTTGAGCAAAAAACAAGGGCTCAGATCCGCCTGCGGAAACAGACAGAATGTAAACCGGTTGTTCAATGGATTGCCCCTGATCCACTCGCACCAAAACACCCTGACGTGAAAAAGCTTCGGCAAGCAAATGGAAGCCGTTTTTGTTTGATTCTGTTTGGGTATGTATGCTGCTTAAATCATTTTCTTTAACTTCTAGATGCAAGCCTTTGGGCAAATGCTGCGTTTGTGAAAATTCTTTATTAAAATAACCGTTCACAAATACCAGCTTTATGCTGTTTGGCACATCCGGTAAAAGAGATTCAATTTTTTTCTTTTGTTCCTGATTAAGGTCAAAGGGTTGTGCGAGCGTAAAATTTTGCTCAAGTAATTCCTGTAAATCTGTAAAGCGCCAATCCTCGGTTTTCTTAGTGGGGAAACCTGTTTCAGCCAATTGTTGAATAGCTTGTTCCCGAACAGCGCTATAGGCATTTTGGAAATGTCCATTTTCCTGCTCTTTAAACGAACGAAACAGTTCCCTGTAAAAAGAGACGGCATTCTGTATTTTCTTCATTTCGAACTCCAAACTTATTTTAGCCAGTCGTAGCCTTTTTCTTCCAATTCCAGGGCCAAATCCTTAGCACCCGATTTCACGATTTCGCCTTTGTACAACACGTGTACAAAATCCGGAACAATATAATCAAGCAAACGCTGATAGTGCGTAATCACCAAAAAAGAATTTTCTTTGTTGTGCAAACTATTCACGCCGTTGGCCACAATTTTTAGGGCGTCAATATCTAAGCCGGAATCCGTTTCGTCGAGTACAGCCAGCTTAGGTTCCAGTACGGCCATCTGAAATATCTCATTTTTCTTCTTTTCCCCACCGGAAAAACCTTCGTTAACCGGACGGCGCAGAAGAGAATCTTCAATTTCTACTAATTTCATCTTTTTTCGCACCAGGGCCAGAAAATCAGCGGCATCCATTTCTTCCTGCCCGTGATATTTCAGTTTTTCATTGAGCGCTGTTTTCAGAAAATACATATTGCTTACACCCGGTATTTCCACCGGATATTGAAAAGCCAAAAACAACCCACTTCGCGCGCGGTCTTCTGCCGGCATGCTCAGTAAATCTTTTCCATCGTATAAAACCTGTCCTTCGGTAACTTCGTAAGCATCCTTCCCGGCCAATACATTCGCCAGGGTACTTTTACCGGAACCATTAGGGCCCATTATAGCATGGATTTCACCGGTACCAATCTTAAGATTGATTCCCTTTAAAATTTCCTTACCATCAATTTTAGCATGTAAATTTTTTATTTCTAACATATTGATCTCCGTTTATTCAATCCTTCTGATGATTAGCCTACACTGCCTTCCAAGCTGAGGCTGAGCAGGTTTTGCGCTTCCACGGCAAATTCCATGGGCAGTTCGCGAAACACCTCTTTACAATAACCGTTTACAATCATAGATACGGCGTCCTCCGTGGAGATGCCACGTTGATTCAAATAAAATATCTGGTCTTCTCCAATTTTAGAGGTAGTCGCCTCATGTTCCAACTGAGCCGTAGTATTTTGTACATCGATATAGGGAAAAGTATGCGCGCCGCAGGTATCACCTATGAGCAGCGAATCACACTGGGAATAATTACGTGCCCCTTCGGCATTGCGTCCGATTTTCACCAAACCTCTATATGAATTATTACTTTTGCCAGCTGAAATAC
>JANTHG010000168.1 GCA_024762535.1 Calditrichaceae bacterium | reverse complement strand
AAGAGTAAGTTCAATATCAAATACACTTATTCTGATAACGGGTCTCCTGTGGATGATGAGATCGAGTTCTACGCTCCCGGCTCCCTTGTCAAGCTCCTTATGGGCTGGAACGAGGGCGATCCCATGCCTTGGTATCCTTTGAAGACTCTGAACCCCGTCGCTCAGCAGCAGGAGTTCGTGGATTTCTTCTCCCGCCTCTATCAGGTGATCGACTACGCGGAGTCAGACCCCTTCGCCCATCCTGAGGAGTTCAAGAAGTACAGCAGGATGATAAACAGGAACACCCCTCCGGGCTACACGCCTCCAAACCCCTTCCTTGCGGATATCGCAAGGATCAAGGCGATCTCTGAGGGCGATGTCCTGGACCACGACGACCTATATCCGACTCTTGTCACGCTGTCCATGAAAAACTACCTTTGATTCTTAACCTTTATATACTTCTTTCTCGTTACTCTTCGGTATATGAAAAAAGCGGTGATGCTCTTAGTTTTTGCGCTCTTGTTCTCCTTTTTCGCTCTTGATGCCTCTGCTTATTGCCTTTTGGGCATGGAGCAGGGTTATACCATGGAATGTTCTCACGGAAGCCCTCATGACGAGTGCTTTCTTTCGGATGTCATCCCTGAAGGCTCGGATGTTCAGATCTTGTCCATGGCTCATTGCCATATCTACTGCCCTTCTGGCTCCTAATAACTAAATAACCAATAACTAATTCCCAGTTCCCAGTTCCAGGTATTAACTCCATAACCCAATAACTCAATAACCTAATAACCATTTTCTTTACATTCTCTTGACATTCTTTTAACACCTTCATGACAACAGCCGTTTGGATTAGCTGCATATTTTCTTCGGAAATTAAATAAAAACGAGGGAACAGTCATGCAAACGGCTTCGTTATTTAGTGTTGCTTTTGTAAAACATTACCTGACCACCATGCGTCCCTATCTGATGTTTGTCTCCGGCATTACCGGCCTGACCGGTTTGGCGTTTGCCCCGGAATTATCTGTTTACAAAACGCTCATGCTCTTTGCCGTTTTCTTTCTTTCCTACGGTTTCGGCCAGGCCTTAACCGACTGTTTTCAAATCGATACCGATATGCTCTCCTCGCCGTACCGTCCGCTCACACAAAATCTGATTCGTAAAAACGACGTTTTGCTGGTCAGTTTGGTCGGCCTTGGTGTAAGCGGGCTGATTTTAACCTGGGCGGCCCGGATTAATTTGCCTTTGGCTTTGCTGGCCGTGTTTGGTCTGGCTACCTACACCCACTTTAAAAAACGCTGGTGGGCCGGGCCTTTTTACAACGCCTGGATTGTCCTGTTGCTCGGTATCATCGCCTGCAGCGCAGGCAGCGGATACGGACCGGCGGCAACAATAATCTCCCCGGATTTCCTATTAGCAGCAGTGATCATCTTTTTCGGGTACGCCAATTTTGTGCTGATCGGTTATTTTAAAGATGTGTCCGCCGACCGCCAAACCGGTTACCATACGCTGCCGGTTGTGTACGGTTTAAAATCTTCGGCCCTAATCAGTGATTTCTTCGCCCTGTTCACTTTGATCGCCTGGCTTCTTTTTGTTGGCCGCAACTTTGTATTGTTTCATTGGATCGGCGGATTGTTTGGCATTAGCGGGGTCGCTGTCCTGATTTACACGCAAATCATGGCACATCGTGTACATTCGGAAAAGCAGGCGCACAAAGCCGTGGTGCCCGTGGTGCATGTTTATATTTTACTGTTAAGTTCCATTGTGTTAAGCCAAAAACCGCACTGGGCAGCCGGATTAATTGTTTTTTATGCGGCTTTTGTGCTGACAATGAAATTAAGACCGGAACGAAATCAAATTTAAACAGGATGGAACAATGGTCATCATTTTAAATCCCTTTGCCGCAGGCGGAAATGCCCTGAACAAATGGAAGAAGATAGAACGGCAGGCGCTTCAAAAAGGTGCGCAGGCAGAATTGTTTGTGATGAATGGGAAAATTCCACTCAATGACTTTGTCACCCAAAAACTGGCTCAGGGGCAGCAGCAGTTCATTGCAGCCGGCGGGGACGGAACCGTTAATCTGATTCTACAGGCCTTGCTGAATCAAAATCATGCTAACAATCTGCAGCACATAAAGCTGGGCGCCATCGGGTTAGGTTCCAGCAACGATTTCCACAAACCGTTTAATAAGGAAGCCTTCCTTGGTGCGGTTCCCGTTAAAACCGACTTTACCTCCGCCGCTTTGCAGGATATTGGCGTGCTTTCCTTCGAAGATGACAAGGGCCATCCTACGAAACGCTACTGGATCAACAACGCCAGCGTGGGCATTACCGCCGAAGCCAATGGCTTTTTTAATTCCCCAAATTCTTTTCTGCATTTCCTGAAAAAACATTCTACGGGATGGGCGATTGTGTATGCTGCTTTGCATACCATCTTCACCTATAAAAACAAGAGAATGGACATCCGTTTCGGACAGGAAGCAGGGAAAACGATCAATGTTACCAATCTGGGTGTGATTAAAAATCCCCATTTTTCCGGCAGCTTTAGTTATGATGCACCCTATGAAAAAAACAGCGGCTATTTTTACGTTCCTCTTTGTCACGATCTGTCTTTAAGTCAAACCTTAAAAACCCTGTGGCATCTTTCGCAGACTGAATTTTCCGGTTTACCCAACACCATCATGTTTCGGGTAAATCAGTTGGATGTGCAGGCAGAGCAGCCATTTGTCGTGGAATTTGACGGTGAAACAGTAGTTACCCGCCACGCTGTCTTTTCAATCAGAAAAAAATTAATTCAGGTATGTCAAAAATGAAAAACAGTATCGAAAATCAGTTTATCGAACACCTGGTGCGCACCCTGCCCCGATCCGGAGAGCAGATGAATGCCTTGCAGGAAGCCGATGCCGAAATTATTCGCACGGGCCACGAGGGATTGCTGCTGGCCCTGACCATGGACAGCATCGCCGAAGAGATTGAAAGCGGATTGTACAGCGATCCTTTTTTAATGGGCTGGATGACCGTTTTGGTGAACGCCAGTGATTTGGCAGCAGTGGGCGCGCAACCTCTGGGCATATTGGTAAATGAGACTTTAGGTCCGGAAGCAGACGACGCATTTTTGGAACAACTTCAGCAGGGCATCGCCGGAGCTGCCCGGGCCTGTGCTCTACCGGTTCTGGGCGGAGACACCAATTTTGCCGGGCATACGGAATTGAGCGGCTGTGCCGTGGGGATTCTGGAAAACAATTCCTATCTGAAGCGTACCGGCTGCCAGGCGGGGGATTTACTCTATGCATCCGGTCCGTTAGGTTTGGGTAATGCCTTTGCCTTTCAACAGTTGCAAAATCAGCCGCCTTCCGTCTCCTATCAGCCGCAGCCCCGTTTTGCCCAAAGTGCGCTGATCCGCGCCTTTGCTTCCTGTTGTATGGATACCAGTGACGGCCTGCTGACCACGCTCGATCAGCTGATGCGGCTGAACGGTTTGGGATTTGAAGTAAACAGCGCCATGGCGCACTATCTTCATCCGCAGGCCCTGGAATTATGCCAGAACCATGCACTTCCGCTAACAACGGTGCTGGCCGCTCCCCACGGAGAATTCGAACTTATTTTTACCATACCGCCAGAGCAAAACAAGCGCTTCTTAACAAAAGCACAGCAGATAAACTGGCAACCGATCCAATTGGGGACGGTAACGGAAAAAGCCGGCTTACGCCTGCGTACTGAAAAGGGAATCGTAAAGCCGGACACAACGGCGATCCGAAACTTGTTCGATGAACATCACGGAGATATTTCCGGATATGTTCGGCATTTAATAGAATATATAAAACAACTCTAAAGAGGTTACAAAATGAACGGAAAAACTGAAACCCAGGGTGAAAATTTCAATCTTCAGGATTTATTAAAGATGGGCAAACGCATGTCTCTGAATCAACGGACACACTTCTTTTACAACTTTCGGCAAAACCTCATATCCCGGAATCAGGATTTATATCTGCGACCCGTAATCAGCGCTGCAGATCGCGAAGTGACCATTTTAGACCCCTATTCCGGGAAACCCCAAAAGATGCTCATGTTCGGCTCAAACAATTATCTCGGATTTGCCAATGATCCCTTCATCCGCCGGGAAGTGACCAAAGCTATGGAAAAATTTGGCAGCGGTATCGGAGGTCCGCCCTTATTAAACGGTTATACCGCTTTACACCGGGAATTGGAAGAACGGCTTTCTGCGCTTAAACACAGCGAAGATACCATTATTTTTCCCACCGGCTACACCACCAACCTGGGACTGATCACAGCCATTAGTAGTGAAAACGACCGGGTTATTTACGATGCCCATAGTCATGCTTCTTTTTACGACGGCCTGCATATGGCAGGTGTGGCTGCGCAGAAATTCCATCACAACAATCTGGCGGAACTGGAAGAATTATTAAAGCAAAGCGCGCATGAAAGCGGTGATACGTTTGTAGGGGTGGAAGGTGTCTACTCCATGGATGGCGATTTGGCGCCATTGGATAAAATCAGCGAGCTGTGCCGCCGTTTTCGGGCCTATTTAATCGTTGACGACGCTCACGGAACCGGTGTGCTGGGAAAGAGCGGCAGCGGTACGGCCGAACATTTTGGTGTGGCGCATTCGGTTGATATGCACATGGGTACATTTAGCAAGACCTTTGCCGTAACCGGCGGTTTTATTTCGGGCAGCAGAGAGCTGGTGCATTACCTGCGTTTTTTTGCCCGTTCCTACATGTTTTCCGCGGCTCTTCCTCCAACAACAGTTGCCGCCGTGCTGGCTGCACTTCAATTAATGGAAAAAGAACCCTGGAGGCAGCAGCAATTACACGCTAATGTGGCCTATGTTGCCGCCGGTCTGCGTCACTTGGGATTTGATGTACAGCCACAGGCGGCGATCATTGCTTTGCGCGTCCCGGAAATAATGAATATCCGTGCGGCGGCTTACGAATTTCACAAAAAAGGCATTTTTGTGAATTCCGTTGAATATCCGGCGGTGGCGGCCGACCAACAGCGTTTCCGCATCAGTATTATGGCCAGCCACACTAAAGAAGATATGGATCGTCTACTGGAAGTTATTCAACAGGTTTGGGAATCCTACGGTATAGGTTTAAAAAAGTCAGATATGGTACAACACTCAACAAAGATGAACGCAGAGTTTATTTAGGCGGATAAATATTTCGGACGTAAGACAAAAAAACGGAATTGAATTCCGCCTTTGCCTGTTATTTAATGAGCAAACATTTACGCGATCGTACGCTTTCCGACGTTTGAAGACGAATAATATAAATACCGGAAGCGCTCTGTCCGGCATCCCAGATAGCGGAATACAAACCGGAAGGTTGATAGCCAGCATACAATCGTTTTACTCGCTTCCCGGATAGGTCATAAATACTGAGTTCGATCCAGTCACCTATGGGAAGATTGTAAACAATCTTAGTTTGATTGTTAAAAGGATTAGGATAATTTTGCCGTAATATAAAATGATTCGGATTGATAGCGCTCTTTGATGCAAGGCTGTTCACAATTTCTTTCATCTTTACTATGGGAATGATAACCGTGCTGTCCGGCCAGTTGGAAATAACCCGGCTGACATCTTCATACCCCTCTTTTTTATATTGCAGATTTTCCGTCCTGGCATAGTCCCGGATGGAATAGTAGCCGTTTTCATCCGTATATTTAAAAACCTCGATGAATATTCCGTATTCTGTCCAGTATGAATCATAGATGACTCTTACACTATCCAGGGCATGACCGGCCTGATCGGTTACATAGCCGCTGAAATAGCCTCTGGCATTGCTACTGTCGTTGGCCAGACCCAGCGTGGGAGATTTATCGAAATAGAGGTAGTAATGTTGTTCTTCGCCTTCCATGAAAGAACGGCGGCACATGGACATGCCCGGCTTTGGCGCTGTAATCTCCGAATCGGGCACATCACCAAAACGGATTTGGTCCAGGATTGAGCCTGATTCGCCATGCAGCTGAAGAATATCACCGGAATAATTAATGTGCAGAGGAACGCCCAAACTGTCTTTGGTTACAACCAAAAAACTATCAATATTGTAAAGAAACATTTGAGCAAAGTGAGCTGTATCGCTCAGGGTGGTAAGATACATTTCGGGATTAATAGTCGTTCGGGTAATTTCTAATTGCCAGGCCGTATCATCATTGGCATCCAAAAGAAGTTCATTCAGATAAAATTCATAAATAGGATTGGCATAAAGAGGAAACAGGAGCAAAGTGGAAAGGGTTAAAATAAATAATCGCTTTTTAAAGAAGCTCATTTCATTTCTCCCAGGTAATATCCAAATTGTTTAAAGGCAGGAAGTTTTTTTTTCGAATATAGTATATCATTTTCCCTTTGGAAAGCCTTTTTTCCATTTTTTCGAAGGGCAGGTGCTTTAATTTTACGTGTTTGGGGGCAATAATGTAATAATCTGCCTGAACCAGGGGCGCATTCCACCATCTGGTTGTAGTTAGAATATAGCTCATTTTTCGGGCAGGCGTCGCTTGTTTGTAAAAGACTTTAAAACTGGTAATGCGATTAGAAGGAAGGAAAAGAGAAAAGGAACAGGCTTCTTTGCTATGGCTGACAGGGATGTAAGTGGAATCGTTTAAGTTGATAACGTTTACGGAATCGGGATACGGCAAATCCTGTTCGATCTTAAAGGGGTACAATACAGGAAGCCTACGATTGGAAAGGGAAGAATTTTTAAAATAATAGATTCCTTCCACAGTGCAGAAGGAATCGGCGATGGTTACCGTAATCGTTTCCCGAAAAAACCGAATGCCACCGGCCTGAAGCATCGAAAGCTGGCTAAAAAATAAAATGAACAGTAACACTTTTTTCATAGAACAAAATAACCATAAAATTAGCTTAGAAAAAGAAATTTGTTAACGTACTACTTTGTAAACAGGCAGCCCTTTAAGCAACTTATGATAAAAAAACGCTTCATCCCTTAAGTAAACTTTGCAAAGCGGTTGCAGGATCAGTGAATAA
>JANTHG010000167.1 GCA_024762535.1 Calditrichaceae bacterium | reverse complement strand
ATAAAAAATTAATTCCAGTTTTATTTTTTAATTTCTTTTTGTATTTTGTTAGTAATCAAAACTAACTAAGGATGATTTTATATTCTTGATATCCCCAAATTATTTATGTTTTATATTAATGGAAGGAAATTGAAATGCGTATTTTAATTCATCCTCATTATGACGAACTTAGCAAGTGGGTAGCCCATTTTGTGGCTGCCAAAATCAATGCCGCCAATCCCACTCCCGAAAAGCCTTATGTACTGGGGCTTCCTACCGGCTCATCTCCCATAGGTACGTACAAAGAACTGGTAGCTCTGCATAAAGCAGGTAAAGTATCCTTTAAAAATGTAATAACTTTTAATATGGATGAATATGTGGGTATTTCTGAGGATCATCCGGAAAGCTATCACTATTTTATGTGGCACCATCTTTTTTCCCATATAGATATTCCCAAAGAAAATGTAAATATTCTAAATGGAAATGCAGAGGATCTGGAAGCCGAATGCCGCTCGTATGAAGAACGCATCAAAGCGGCCGGCGGCATTAACTTGTTTCTGGGCGGTATAGGACCGGATGGTCATATTGCCTTTAATGAACCCGGTTCGTCACTGGCTTCTCGAACACGCATCAAAACCTTAACTTATGATACCATCAAGGCCAATTCGCGCTTTTTTGATAATGATATGGACAAAGTGCCTAAAACAGCTTTAACCGTTGGCGTGGGTACGGTGATGGATTCGCGGGAGCTGCTTATCATCATCAGTGGTTATAATAAAGCCCGTGCCTTGCAAAAAGTAGTGGAAGAAGGTGTTAATCATATGTGGACGGTTTCTGTGCTGCAGCTCCACCCCAGGGCCATGATTGTGTGCGATGATGATTCAACTTTGGAATTAAAAGTAGGCACCGTAAAATATTTCAAAGATATTGAAGCCGATGCTTTGGGAAAACTGCCTGTTTGATTGACTGGGTAAAAAAATACTTCAAATTCAATTGGCATTAGTCATTGCGGATATGCAGCAATCTGTTTAAAGAGTGCTCCACATCCCCTTATGCTGGTGCCTGGTAATGATCGTTATGATTCTCATTCCATATAAATTTATTCGCCGATAATTTTTACCAACACCCGTTTACGTCTGCGGCCGTCAAATTCTGCATAATAAATCTGCTCCCATGGGCCAAAATCAAAACGACCGTTGGTAATGGCAACAACTACTTCGCGCCCCATTACCTGGCGTTTTAAATGCGCATCGCCGTTATCTTCGCCGGTACGGTTATGGCGGTAATGGGAAATCGGTTCGTGCGGTGCAAGGCCTTCTAACCAGTCATCATAGTCCTGAATCAGGCCGCTTTCTGCATCATTGATGTACACGCTGGCTGTGATGTGCATGGCATTTACCAGGCAGAGTCCCTCTTTGATGCCCGATTCCTTAACACAGGCTTCCACCTCGGATGTGATGTTGATGTAATCACGGCGGTTGGGAGTGTTAAACCAAAGTTCTTTACGAAAGGATTTCATCCTGCCTCCTCTATAAGTTTTCGGTGGATTTTCGCAGTTCGCTGGATTTTTGGTAGAATTCATTCAGGTTCATGGTTTTTAAAAACACAAAACCTCGGGTAGAGCGGATACGCGAATCGGGATTCTGGTAGAAATAGTCGCGTCCCAGAACGGTTTTCATTTGTTGATATTGTTCTACCTGAATCTTTTGCGCCAGTCCGGAAAATGGACCGTCGTATTCGTAGCTGGGAAACGATGCCGCCCGCTGAGAGCCAAAAGCGTTCAGGAAGGCATGATCCAGAATGGCCCGGGTGTTATGGGTAACCGGAACAAAACGGTTGGCTTCGGCCGCATGGAAACGGTACCACACGTTACGGTATCCCCAAATCTCAATGTCGGTATTGCCGGTTTCTTTTTCATACATTTTCAAAGCAGTGGAAACCGCCTGCAGTACTTTGTAATGCGTATCCGGGCCGCTGCCTTCCGGGTCAAGAGCCACGGTAACAATATCCGGTTTAATGCGTTTAATGTTTTCCAAAATGGGAAGTACGTCACGGTCAACGGTCGGGTCTTCCGTGAAAATATCGCCCTTGTAAAAACCGAGCCGGGAATGAATTACGGAACTGGTATTAAATCCGAAATAGCCCCAAAGGATATCCGCTTCCCATTCACGCGTCATCCCTTTTAACTGCTGAATGTAGGGTAAATCCTTTTTACCCGGGTATTGAGTTCGGAAATAGTTGCTTAATTCTTCGATACGGTTCATTAAGTTATCAAAGGAATCTTCTTCGAAAATTTCCACCAGATTGCGCAGCAGACGTCGGGAAGAACCTTCATTCATGGCATCTTTGTCATTGGCAGCCACACCGTCTAAATACTGAAATACATCCCGGTTGCGAAATGCTTCATTTTGAGGGTCGAAATAATTTTTTTCAATTAATTCCTTGAATTCAGGTTCTCTTAAAAAATGTTTGGCCAAATCAAGCTGTTCAGCCATAAATTTATTGGTTACCGCATTAAATCCGCTGGTTAAATAATTAAAATAATGCGTATTGCTTGCTTCCCGCATCAATCGCACCAAATAGGGCAGATACCCGAGCATGATATCGTCGTGGTGGGGCGCTGTGTGTAAAAATGTTTTGTTTTTTGGCAGATTCATACTGTCATTGATGCGCTTAATATAGGTATTATGAATCTCTGATAAAGCCTTTTTGTAATCCTCTCCCAGGGTGTCCAGAATAAATTTGGAAGAACGGATCGAACGCAGGTCAGATTTGTTCAGGTTAAGAATACATTTATTGCGTTCTACGGCCAGGTCGGTTAAAATTTGAAATTTATCCTGTGGCAGAATTTCTTTATGCGATTTTACTTCGAGATAGCGTCGTTCATTTAATAACTTAGCCGCGCCTTTGGTAATATAAAAGCAGGCATTGGGCAATGATTGCAGGGCAGAAGCCGGCACCTGATTATTGGGCTCGGACTGGATGGCTGCTTTAATTACTTTGGCCTTGGCTTCTCCGGCAGCGATGATTATCGCTGTTGTGGAGGGATTGTAGGTGATGGTTTGCAGCCCTATGGTAATTACCAGCCGGTTCCTGGAAATTTCTATTCCACCCAAATCACTGGCTGCGGCTGCCTGGGTTTCATAATTGGTAGGCGTTAAACGGGTAGTGGAAAAATGATCAGAACCGCGTACATTAAATCCAATATGTCCGTCCGGGCCGATGCCGCCCAGGAAAAATCCTATACCACCCAGGGCGCGGATTTTGTTTTCATAATCGGTGCAGAACTGGTCAACAGCATTAAGCACCTTTTTCTGACGGGATTCCAGAAGATTGCGGGGATACTGCGTCCGTAAGCCCAGGTCCACCACATGGTCCGGCCAGATGTCATCGAGCTGATAACCGTCTTCCAGACCAATTGCATTGGGATCGATTAGCAGGGCCTTTTTAGGATCTAAGCCAAAACCGCGCAAATAAAACTTATTTACATAATAATAAAAACTGTTATGCTGGGATGAATTTATGGGGTAGAATTCGTCGATCTGGATAAAATGGAAGCTGCTCATATCCGGTTTTTTAGTTGGGTCTACGCCGCCTTCTTCAAGGATTTTTTTTACTTCTGCGGTGTTCCAGCCATTGAGCAGACGGGAAACCCATTTAATAAAATGCTCCGGTGTTTTACCAGTAGGGAGGGAAATGGTCCAACCTTCATTTTGCTGCGCCCATTCCAAAAAGCGCAGGGCGCTTAAACGACCGAGGGCCGGAAAATTATCGACTATAATCGTGTTTATTTTTTCTGTGGGCCGGTAAATGATATTCTGGCCGGATTGTTTAGTGGCGATTTCTTCCACCATGGATTTATACGCTTTTTTTTTCATAATATCCTCTGTGAGTCAAATAAAAACAAAGTTTGTTTATTTCACGAACATTCTAAAGTTACAAAAAAAAATGAACCGAGACAATCAAAATTAAAATGGTTTACAATAAATTTTTATATTGACAATCCAGAGAATATTATTCCTAAAAGTGATGGCAGCCATTACCTTTTTTAAAAGCCAATTTATACTATAACAAAGTAAACCTGTACTGTAATTATGCTTAAAAACAGGGGTAACCCCGCCTGATGTGTATTTTTTCTTGCTTTTTAAAAAATAAGTTGGGATATTTGCACTGCTACTAAGTGCAACAACGACTAAACTATTCAATACTAATAAAGGAGGAAATCTCGAATGACAAAGCAAGATTTAGTTTCAAAAATGGCTGCAGATGCGAATATTTCTAAAAAAGCTGCTGAAGACGCCTTAAATTCATTTATTGGCGGTGTTAAAGAAAGTTTGGGAAAAGGTGAATCCGTATCTTTAATCGGTTTTGGTACTTTTGGTGTTTCTAAAAGAGCTGCCCGCACCGGCCGCAATCCCCGTACCGGTGATGCCATTCAGATTCCGGAACGCAATGTTCCTACTTTCAAAGCTGGTAAAGGTTTAAAAGAAGCTGTTTGATTGTAAACACTGCTGATAACATGAAAGGCGAAACTTGGATGTTTTCGCCTTTTTTTTTATCTTTTCTTCTTTTTAATTCTAAGGGAATTTGGAATGAAAAAACTTATTCTACTTTCAATATCCGTTTTACTGCTACAGGCCTGTGCTACGAGAAACAGCCTTTCCTACTATTCATCTCAATACGGGGATGTTGCCCACGCCATTGACCAGTTGTTAGATGACCCCAATATTGGGAACGCATTTGTCGGTATTCATATTGAGGCTTTAGACAACGGTTCGGTAGTGTACAGCCGAAACGCACACAAACTTTTTGTTCCTGCTTCCAATATGAAATTGTACACAACCGCTGCGGTACTTACAAAACTAGGACCTGCATACAAATACCCAACCGTAATTGCTATGAATGGCAGTGTAAACGATAGCACAGTAAACGGCGATTTAATCATAAAGGGTTTTGGTGATCCTTCTATTTCCGGTCGTTTACATGATGGTGATATATTGGCCGTTTTCCGTTCATGGGCCGATTCCCTTAAACAAAGAGGGATAAAACGCATTTCCGGTTCCCTTATTGGCGATAACAGTTTCTTTAAGGATGAAACCTATGCCGAAGGATGGAACTGGGATGACGAGCCTTTTTGGTATTCGGCCCAACCTTCCGCTCTCAGTTTTAATGATAATTGTGTAGACCTGACCATCCAACCGGCTTCTGTTATTGGGCAACCAGTTAACATTTTAGCCAATCCGGATATCAACTATTTGCGCATTATCAATAGAGCAACTACCTCTAAGATAGATTCGAGTGCACATCTGCGGTTTGACCGTGAACGCGCTCAAAATATTGCTGAGGTCAGTGGTTTTATGCCCATTAATGCAAAACCTCATACCGAATCGATTTCTGTAGAAAAACCGGGCTTGTATTTTCTAAAAACGTTACGAACTGTATTACAACACCAGGGAATTCAGGTAAGCGGAGACATTATCCTTAAAAACACCAGGGTGGCTGTATCCGATAGAATTTTCACACATTATTCAGCTCCATTGCCGGAACTTATTTCCATAACCAACAAAGTAAGCCACAATTTATTTGCCGAGCAATTTGTAAAAACTTTGGGTGCGGTCTATGCCGGAGAGGGTAGCTATGCCGCCGGCGCCGGGGTCGTGGCCGACTGGCTGCATTCAATAGGTATTGCACCTAATGAATTTATTTCCGTAGATGGCTCGGGCCTGTCCCGTAAAAATTATATTTCGCCTTTTGGCACGGCCACTCTGTTGCGCTGGATGTACAGACAAGGTCATTTCTCTGACTATTATGAATCGTTACCCATAGCGGGCGTAGACGGCAGTTTAAAGCGACGAATGCGGCAAACGCGGGCTCAGGGGAATGTACACGCTAAAACCGGCTATGTGGGCCATGTGCGCAGTTTATCGGGCTATGTATCTAATCCGGAAAAACGCATGTTTGTGTTTTCTATTTTAGTAAATAATTATTCGGTACCGACAGCCTATATAAATACTTTGCAGGATAAAATTTGTATTTTACTGAGTAACATTCAATAGGGTAAACCATGGACCATTCCTGGAAACAGATCAAACAGATTATTTTTGATGCGGACGATACGTTGTGGGAAAACAATATTTACTATGTTCAGGCTACAACGGATTTTCTAAATTTAATTGAAACCGGCGGATTTAATCGTTCGGATATTCAGAAAGCATTTGATGATTTGGAATTAGAGGTCGTCAAAGAACGGGGGTACGGAAGTCATAATTTCGTTTACATATTGGAAGAATTGTTTACGCGCTATAAAAAGGAAAGCACCGTACCGCTCGACGAAGAGCAATTCCGTTTTATCACCAAACGCTTTAAAGACCACCCGACCAGCATCCCCCAATTGTTTCCTGGCGTAATCGAAACCCTGCGCTATCTGAAAACGAAATACAGGTTGTATGTACTTACTAAAGGTGAATATAAAGAGCAACAGGGTAAAATATTACGTGCCGGTGTGCATGAATGCGTTCAGGAATATTTTATTCTTCCTGAAAAAAATGATGCCGCATACCGTAAACTGATTGAAGAGCACAACTGGCAGGCACATGAAACCTGTATGGTGGGGAATAGCCCGAAATCCGATATCAATCCTGCCCTGCGTCAGGGCATGTTTGCCATTCATATTCCGTATCGCGATACCTGGAAATTGGACGATGAACCGATAGAAGTCCGCGATGGTAGGTTTATGGAATTGGAAAGTTTCGAAGCCTTACGTACCGTTTTCTAAAAAAAAAGGGAACAAATAAAGTTTTGTTCCCTTTTTAAATTCAAAAGCTTGCGATGTCTGTTTCACAAACATCTGCGATGTAGTCACGAAGTTAGGCAAACCTGAAAAGACATAGTAATTATTTTTTTACACCCTTCATAAAACCATAGGTATATGCCAGAGTCATTAAGAGCAATAGCGGAGCCAGGATAGCCATAACAACCTCTGGTGAGAAGAATAAAAGTTGTTTACCGGCTTTTAAGAAGGCCAATGCCATACC
>JANTHG010000166.1 GCA_024762535.1 Calditrichaceae bacterium | reverse complement strand
CGTATTTCCATTTCACCTGCGCGCGCAGTCAACTGAAATAATATTTGTTTCCAATGTTAACGGCGTAGTTAAAAATTGCGGTTGCGGTGATCCGTCATTGGGGGGTATTGCGCGGATTATCACCTTAGTTCAGGAAGAACGAAAAAAAAATCCCAACCTGCTTCTAATCGATGGTGGTGATTTTTTTAATCCGTATTCTTACCCGGATTTAAACCGAACTGTTTGTGAACAATATGGCCTTCTTAAACCTAATATTCTTATGCCGGGAGATCAGGAAATAGTAGAGGGGATTTCTTTTTTTGAATCGTATGGCACAATAACTTCCAAAA
Source organism: Calditrichaceae bacterium (assembly GCA_024762535.1). Classification (GTDB taxonomy): domain Bacteria; phylum Calditrichota; class Calditrichia; order Calditrichales; family Calditrichaceae; genus JANTHG01. The sequence goes on along the minus strand of JANTHG010000166.1, from coordinate 6,695 downwards.
TAATACTTGCAAGCAATATTAAAAATACGTTTTCTAATAAGCTGTCTACGTTTTGGTTAAATAAGCAGATTTTGTTTCTTTCCTATTTGGATATTTCATCATTTGATCTGATAAAGAAACCGATAGACTTACAGTTATCTGAGCATCGTTTTGCCCGAGCTTACAACCAATACCGACATGAACATAAATTGGTCGCAATCTTTCATGGCACTGAAAAAGGGCTAAACCGTTTTCTGAAAACTTATCCGGATGTTGATGTAGTGTTGTGGGGACACGCACAAAGCAATGCGTTACGGTTGGATGATAAACCGGCAGTTGTTGGCGGGGGAACGGATGGTGCTTTTCTAAATAAAATAATTCTACACCTAAGAGGCACATCTCTTAATGTAAAAGTACAAAAAATACCTGTTGGGCTATCTGTTTATCCTAATGAAAAAGCCCTGAAGATTATTAATAAATGGAACATTCACTAAAGGAATCAAATGGCTAAAAATAGTACCATTGTTAAAAATGCGATTACTAAATTAATGCAGGGCAAGAATCTATCACGAAGCGAAAGCCGCAAAGTAATGGTAGAACTGGTTCAGGAAAATGCCAGCGAAGCGCAGATTTCTGCCTATCTTGTTGCCTTACGAATGAAGGGTGAGACAGTTGAAGAAATTACAGGTGCCGCCGAAGCTTTTATCGCTAATTCGGATACGATTCAAATACCTTTTGAAAATGTTGTGGATATCTGTGGGACCGGAGGCGACAATCTGCATACATTTAATATATCTACAACCGCTTCCTTGGTAACAGCTGGCGCGGGCGTGGCAGTTGCTAAGCACGGACACCGTAGCGTTTCCAGCAAATGCGGCAGTTCCGACTTCCTTAATAATATCGGCATTAATATTGATGCATCCAACGAAGTGATTGAACAGTGTTTTAAAGAAGTGGGGATTGCTTTTTTATTTGCCAATAAGTTTAATAAATCCCAGCACTATTTTTTAGGCCCGCGGCGCGAAATTGGCGCATGGACTATTTTTAATCTTTTAGGACCGCTTACCAATCCGGCACGAATCAGGCGACAAGTGATGGGTGTAAATGATAAGACTCTAATGCGGACTCTGGCCGAAGTAATGCGTGAACTGGGAGCTGAGCATGTTATGGTAGTGCATGGACATGACGGCCTGGATGAAATCACTATCACCGGTTCTACATATGTTGTGGAATTGATGAATGGAAACATATCCGAATATGAAATTCGCCCTGAAGATTTTGGAATGCAAAGTTATGAATTGTCTGCCATTCAAACCCAAAATTGCAATGGAAATATCAGCATCGTGCAATCTGTATTAACTGGAGAACCCGGCCCGCCGCTTGATATTGTTTTGTTGAATGCCGCAGCTGCCATTTGGGTAAGTGGTAAAGCCGCTAATTTAAACCTAGCACTGAATATGGCCAAGAAATCTATTAACAGTGGCGCTGCCAAGAATTGCCTTAAACGATTGGTTGATATAACAAATCAATAATTTACATATCATAAATAAGATAAATTGAATGCGTATAATAAATAAACTGGATTTTAGGTACTTTTTACCATATTTTTAGCGATTAATATTTGTTTGCATAAATAAGGTTTTTTTTGAAAAGCGAATTTGACAAGATATATGGGCTTCGGGATAAAATAGACGAAGTTGATCAAAAAATCATTAATCTTTTAAACCAGCGTGCACAATATGCTACCCAAATAGGTCAAATTAAACGGATTCTTGATATTCCAGTGTATGTACCCAGCCGAGAAGAAGAGGTTATTGCACATGTCCAATCAATAAATCCGGGCCCTCTTAGTGCCGATGCCATACGACGGTTATATGAACGTATCATTGATGAATCCCGAAGACTTGAACGCGAACATTTTGAACATCTATTAAACCAAGAGCAAGAAAATCGTTTGAATGGGTAAATCGAAGATTCTGCTATTGGCTATAATAATGGTTTTGGTAGCCGGTTATTTTGCTGTTACCTATTTCGCATTGCCGGATTTGCCAAAGACAGCCCAAACTCGCTATACAAAAATATTGATTCCTAAGGGATCAACTGTAAGTCAGATAGCAGATTCGTTAAAAGCAAAAGGTCTGATACGTCAAACCAACTTGTTTCGTTTCTGGGCAAAAACATTAAGCAAAGAAAACGCTTTTAAAGCTGGTATTTTTAATGTTCCCTTAGGTCTAACATATCCGCAAACGGTACGTTGGCTTGTCCGTGCAAAGCCTGAAAATATTAAAGTTCAGTTAATTGAAGGTTGGCCAACCAAACGGATTTTAAAAATACTAAGCGAGAAACTTTTCCTGAATTATGGCAAATTGGATTCTCTTGTAAATGATAAATCATTTTGCCAATCACTAAATTGTGAAGCTGTTTCATTAACTGGTTATTTATTACCTGACACCTATTTTTTCCCATTGGGAATAACTGAAAAAGGTGTTCTTCGCTTTTTGGTTAATCGAACGTTACAAATTTTTAAAAATGATTCAACTCGATATGTTTTAGAAAATACAGGTTATACGGTACATAAAATATTAACTCTGGCATCTATAATCGAAGGAGAAGCCCTATTAAATAATGAACGTCCGGATATCGCGTCTGTTTACTGGAATCGCTTACGAAGGGGAATGCGTTTACAGGCAGATCCCACTATCCAATATTTACTTAAAGATGGGCCAAGAAGATTACTATTAAAAGATTTAAAAATTAAATCACCGTATAACACATATTTACATAGTGGATTGCCTCCCGGGCCCATAAACAATCCGGGAAAGGCGTCTATACTGGCTGCTTTATTTCCGGCGCATACAAATTATTTATATTTTGTTGCCAAGGGAGACGGAAGTCATATATTTTCGAAAAATGCAAAAGAACATGCCAAGGCTAAAGCTGCATTTAATCGCGTGCGTCGTATCGTAGCGCGTAAAAAAAGAATGGAGAAAGGTCACTAATTTTTATGAAATCCTTACTAAAAGATTTAAATGAAGTACAACGACAAGCTGTAGAACACACAGAAGGGCCCAGTTTAATATTAGCAGGTGCGGGAAGTGGTAAAACAAGATCGCTTACATATCGTATTGCCTATCTTATTAAAGAAAAAAAAGTAAAACCTTCCGAAATATTAGCTTTAACTTTTACAAACAAAGCTGCTACAGAAATGAAAACCCGCATAGGGGAATTGCTTAAGAATGAAATATCACCATTATGGATTGGTACATTCCATTCCATCTGTGCACGCTTGATGCGCATAGAGGCCAAAGCTGCTGGTTTCGATCAAAATTTTACCATATATGATGTGGACGATCAGGTAAGGGCTTTGAAAAAAGTATTAAGCGGTTTAGGGTTAGCGCAACAAAAATTTCCGCCTAAAATGATACAATCACGTTTATCCCGTTTAAAAAACCAGTTTAAATTTCCTGAGGACATCAAAGATCAGGACCATGGTTTTGAAGGCATGATGCACGACATCTATAAAAACTATCAAGCCTACCTTGCAAAAAACAACGCCATGGATTTTGATGATTTACTAATTAAACCAATTAAAATGTTTGAAGACAACCCTAAATTGTTAAAAAAATACATATCAAAATTTAAATATATTTTAGTTGACGAATATCAGGATACCAATCGTGCACAGTATTTGTTTTTAACCATGCTTGTTAATAAGCAACAAAATATTTGTGTGGTTGGCGATGAAGATCAGGCTATTTATGGTTGGCGTGGCGCGGATTTAAATAATATTCTCAATTTTAATAGAGATTTTGAAAAAGCCCGTGTTTTTAAATTGGAAGAAAATTATCGATCCACTGCCAACATTCTGGAAGCAGCCAATGCAGTTGTCAAGCATAACAACGAACGTATTGGTAAAAATTTATGGACCAAACTGGATGCCGGTGACCCAATTTCGGTTTTTATTGCAGGTGATGAAGCTGAAGAAGCAAAGCATTTGGTATCTATTATTCATGAAGAATTATACACAAATAAACGAAGCTTTAAAGATATTGCCATCCTTTACAGAACAAATGCACAAAGCCGTGCTATCGAAGATGTGATGCGTCGTAATGCTATTTCTTATACCCTTATCGGCAGTACCAAATTTTATGAACGTAAAGAAATTAAAGATTTATTGGCATATCTAAAACTGATTGTAAATCCTGCTGATGATATTGCACTTAAACGCATTATAAATTTCCCATTACGTGGTGTTGGGGAAACAACTGTAATGAAAATTGAGAAATTTGCAGAAATGGAAGGCATCCGCTTATTTGACGCTGTAGGACGTGTGGATGAAGTAGCTTCTATATCCAGCGCAATGGGCGGAAGGGTTATGGATTTTTATAATCTCATTAGCAAATTTATTGGTTTGAGTAAAAAACTTTCTGCTGTGGAATTAACTTCCACACTGGCCGCAGATTCCGGTATTTTGCATCATTACAAAACAGAATACGATCAATACGAAAGTGAAACCCGAATCAATAATATTAAAGAGTTATTTAATAGTATTTCTCAGTTTGTTACAGATCGGGAAAAAGAGGGTAAAGATGCCAGCCTGGCCTCTTATTTGGAGGAAGTTAGCTTAATGACTTCTGTAGATGAATGGAATGAATCTTCTAATGCTGTAACCTTGTTAACCTTACATGCTGCCAAGGGGCTGGAATTCCCAGTGGTTTGCATTACTGGTCTGGAAATGGGTATTTTGCCCTTACAAAAAGCACATGAAACCAATATACGCGAACTGGAAGAAGAACGTCGCCTGATGTATGTTGGGATGACCCGAGCTCAGAAGAAACTGTATCTTAGTTATGCCATTCGTCGTCGAAAATATGGTGCTTATGCAGATTCTACTCCTTCCATATTTTTAGACGAAATCCCCCCAGATTTGTTAAATATTGTCCGTGCTCAACAAGGGCAGCGCAGGACCAAGCGTAAAAAGGCTACGTCGCGTCGAAAAAAAATTCAGAATTATTTTAATACCGGAGTTTCACAAAATCCGGATGAATTGTTTTATCGAATTGGACAACCCGTATATCATGCCACATTTGGAAAAGGTCAGATTATGAACCTGGAAGGCCATGGTGATAAAATGAAAATTACGGTACATTTCACAGATGAGGATATTGTAAAAAAATTAATAAAACAATACGCTAATTTATCCCCAATAGAAAATTAAAGTTCCAGCGATGTGAGAACCTACATGAAACAAAAGTATTTTAAAATTGTACTGAGTATCCTATTTTTTATTTTGAGCATTCATTCGGTTGCTCTCGCTCAGAATGAAACTGAAAGCAGTGATTTTTCTTACCCTTTAAAGCTTTACAATCAGGAATTTTATGATCTTGCTGCTCAACAATTTATAAAATATTATACAAACTATCCCGGAAGCGCCAGAGCAGATCAGGCTCACTATTATGCTGCGATGTCTTTTTTTAATCTTAAAGAATTTGATAAAGCACGTGTTGAATTCCAAACCCTTGCCATTAGTTTTCCTAAAAGCGACAAGGCTGCAGAAGCCTGGTTAAAAACCGGGATGAGTAGTGAAAAACTGGGGGATATGGAAGCAGCAGCCAAAGCATACGAAACCATTCGCTTACTATATCCTTCGGATCCTTTAGCACCTATGGGTGTTTTTAAAGCCGGATCTATTTATCTAAATCAACAACAATACAATCTGGCCTTTCAGACTTTCCAGATTATTGTAAATCGTTATAGTGCCTCTTCACTATATCCAAAAGCACTTCTTAAGTCTGCAATCTGTCTGTTATTTCAGCAGGAAACCGAAAAAGCACTTCAGGTTGTTAATAAGGTTTTGCAAATGCAAACGGACCAAAACACCCTGGCAGAAGGTTATTTTTTTGCAGCCAGAATTTTGAGTAAACTCGGTTATTTTCCTCAAGCTCAAAACAAACTCACTTATCTTCTGGCTAATTATCCCGAGTCCCAATATTTTAAAGAAGCTGTTTTCTTGCAAGCCAAGCTTTATCTCTCTGATAACAATCCTCAAATGGCCAGAAAACTGCTTCAAAAATACTTTTCCGAAAAAGGTTTCTCAAAAACGCATATTTTATTGGGCGACATATATTATTTCCAAAATAAATTTTCTGAAGCCATTTCCGAATATAAAAGTTATTCTGATACAACAGATTTTTTAATAACCCAATTAAAAATTGCCGTATGTCAACGGCATCTCAATCAAAAGGAACACGCGCTTACAACCCTAAAAGATGTAATTGCGAATGAAAAAGAATCCGGCTCAGCGCTTCTTAAGACAGTGGATTCTCTATATATTCTTTGGCTGAAAGACGATGGGCGCTATGATGAAGCGATTTCCATACTTTCTACCAAGCGTGCAATGAGACATTCCGGATTAAATCAGCATCGGCTCACCATTCGTCTCGCAGAACTGTTGGCAAAAAATAATCGCTGGTTAGACGTGATACATGAACTTCAGCCCATGACATTAAATCAGTCCTTTTTTGCTCAAAAGGATTATATGTTATTCTTGTTAGCTCAGGCTTTTGAAAATACGAACCAATATCAGGAAAGTATTTTTTATTATACTAAGCTGATTAATGAAATGAGCGCCTCACGTTATTTCGATCAGGCTATGATTCATTTGGACAGGCTCCAGTCTTTTAAAATGATTAACACGGATCAGGCTGTAAGTAAAT
>JANTHG010000165.1 GCA_024762535.1 Calditrichaceae bacterium | reverse complement strand
AAACCATCGAAACAGTGTTGCTTTCAAATTCACCTTATGATTTGACTATGAATTTGAGAAAAAGCGAAACCAGCGGAGCGGAAATAACCATTCGCACACATCGCATTCGCTCCCTCAATATGCGCTTTAAGATTAACGCATCATTTATATATAGTAAATACAGCAGCGATATATATCCCAATTACGGGGGAAATCCCAAAACATATACGGCGGGTGACACCTTAGGCAGTGGCTGGGTGGTTCCGGAAGATATGAAAATTATTCCTTATTATGAACCCATCGCGTCGTGGCGGCAACGGGGTGTTATCAATTACAGTGCGGATTATGTTTCCAAACCTCTGGGAATCTGGTTTACCTTTAAGGCGCAGCAGGTGGTCTGGGATCAAAATCTGCGCATTGATCATCCTAAAACAAGCGCCAGCGGGTATTATAAAAACGGTGAAAATATTCCGATTGATGCGGAAATATCCGCACAAATGGAATTGGATCGGCGTTTTGATCCTCTGGATGTTACCGTAGACAAAAGCAGATCAGACAGTAAATGGCTGTTTAGTATCGTGGCCAGTAAATCTCTGTTTAAGGGGGCGGAAGTATCGCTGTTTGTGGATAATGTCTGGAATGATCCGGCGTATTACATGAACAGGTACGGGGCCTATATCAGGCGCAATCCGGAGATGTTTTGGGGACTGGCTTTCAGCAGCAAAATAGATGATTGGTTCAGGTAAATATGCCCATTAATAGTATAAAAAAGAGATATGTTCTGATCTCCGCTTTGCTGGCGCTTTTATTGTCCTGCGCTCGTCAGGCGCCGGAAGTTACCGACGGAACGTTGAGCCTGCGTTTAATCGTAACCGATGCCAGCGGTTTGGTGGAACCGGATTCTGTATTAGGATACGCGCCGGTTGCAGGCGCTTCGGTGGAATTGGTTTCCAGGAATCTAATGGCTTCGGATGGGGAAAATATCCATTATCAGGCGAAAAGCGATAGTAGCGGTCTGGTCTTGTTTGAAGACATCATCGGTTCACAATATACGGTCAATGTTTCCGGCGAGCAATCCGTTCTGGACCCTGTGAGCGGCAGTTGGGATCGTACCAGTTTACGCGGTAATATTTTGGTTGATATATATCAACCGGGGCAGAGTGCGGATACGGTAAAAATGGAAATTTCACGCACATCCGATTTGGTGATCAACGAGATTTATTATGCCGGCCCTGTAAATAAATCCTTTTATTTTTTTGATCAATATGTGGAACTCTATAATGCAGGCGAGGATACGGTCTATCTTGACGGAATGATCATTTGCCGCGGGCGCCAGTTCCGCAGGGCAGACATTGATGAAGTGGATTTTATTCAGGCAGTGTATGTGTACCAGTTTCCCGGGGAACCTTTAACGGGAAGGGAATATCCTTTGGCTCCCAAAGAATTTTCAGTGATTGCTCAGGATGCCTTTGACCATTCCAAATATATTTCCGGCGCAGTGGACTTAAGCGGCGCAGATTGGGAATTTTTTAACCCCTATGCCGGTGATTGGGATGGCCCGGCTCCCAATGTGGTTAATGCCATTCCGGGAAATGGCACCGACTTTATGATTAACGTGGTGCATAACGCTATTATTTTAGCCGATGGTTCGGACTATTACAATGGCGAAGTTTCGGAAAACGACTATCAATATATCCATATTCCTTTAAGTACCGTGCTGGATGTAGTAGAATACAGCCGCAATCCGGAAAAGCAAAAAGAGGTTCCTCTTAGTGTGGATGCCGGATTTGCCGGAGTGGGAATTGGGAAATACACCGGGAAATCAACAGAAAGACGGGAACCGGGATTTGATACCAATAACAGCAGCCTTGATTTTGTGAATTTAAATACACCAACACCGGGTTGGCAGCATCAATGATACGCAGAATAGTACAAATAGGTATTGTATGTGCCGCTTTTGTTTCGCTGAATGCTCAGCCTTTGTCTCCCCGACAGGCAGCTATGGGCGGGATCACTACAACGATCAACAGTGCTTACCACCCGCTGGATTTATATGGCTTTGGCGGCAATTATGCCTGGCTGCAGGAAAGTGATTCCCTTACCTGGGGGCGCTATCAATTGGCAAGCCATAATGATTGGGGAACGTTACACCGCCTATGGGACGCCGAAACGGTTCATCAAAACGGATTTATATTTACCGGGCAAAAACGTCTATCCGATTCGCAACTATTCTACGGTAAAATCGCTTATAATCGTGATTTTTACGGATCTGTGGCGCATGCGATCGAATCCGATCCCTATGCGCATGATCCCTTTGTACTAACCGATACAACCGTGGGGGATTTTAACTGGTACGGCCCTCAGGTACTGGCTGTTTTCAGTCAAAGGTTGTTTGGCAATTTATTTTTAGGCCTTTCGGTGAATTATGGAATCCAACGTGGCTTTAAGGCGCTAAACAGCATGCCCGAAATTATTTCCCGTACTATTGGCGGAAGTGTGAGTCTCGCGTATCGTTTGAATACGAATATGGAACTCGGCATATCGTTTCACCCTTTTGACCGCCAGGATATTACCAAGCTGGCCACCCTGCCGGATGGAACAGCGCCGCTAATCCGGCGCTATCTGGGAGAAATGGTGTATAGTGAATATCTAACAAAAAATGATCGAACAGCCAATTACAATGGACATGAAGAGCGGCTTCAGTTTAGTCTGCATACGTCATCTTTACTTATGGTTGTTTTGGGCGGGTATGGTTATTTGTGGCATGAATTGTATGACGGTACAACCCAGCAATATTTCAATGGTTTTTTTCAGGAAGAATCTTACTTTTTTAAAACAGCCTTGCAAAAGCATTGGAACCGTTTTGTATTTGGCATGCGTTACGGATTAACCATCAATAAAAACTGGGCCAAAGAGCCTAAGGGAAATTTACGGATTTATGACGCCGATTACTTTCAGCAGGACCTGCGGGTTGGTGTGCTTTATCGACCGCAAGCCCAGCCCCTTTTACTCACTGCAGAAGTTTCTTATAATGAAGAACGGCCCAATCGAAACGATTATCGGGCAAGGGATTACAGGCAGGGGAAAAATTCCAAAATTATGTGGCATACAGGTATGGAACTTAATACAAACAATCCTTTTCGGATTTGGGCCGGTTATATTTACACCCAATATGAAGAGGCGCCGGTTTGGAATTATTTTGGAGATTACAGCGGACCTGCGTTTACGGCTGGCGCTGCCTACCATAGCAACACATTTGAAATGGCCGCCAGTATTAAATATGGAATGGTTACCCGGACGCATTCGCACATGCAGCATATAATCCAAAGAGATCATCTGGATTTTAATCTGGAATTACGGCAGTTTTTTTAACAGGGAATTGACCCACTGAAAGGAAAGTAGTAAGTTCGTTTTAATAATTAACCCAAGGGAGGTAGCATGAAGAAAGCTTTACTTTTAACGATGGTTGTTCTGTTCGCCGGATTGGTTAGCGCACAGGACTGGCAGGTGCTTCAATACGGGAATATGGAATATTATCCTAATGCCTGCTATTTTATGAATGCGGATACCGGACTGTATGTGGGGCAGAATGGTGCGGTGGTTCTGACAACCGATGGGGCAGAAAGCGCGGAGACCGTTCGCGTTCCGCAGGATGGCGATGTAAGCTGGAAGGATGTTAAATTTGCCAACAGTAATGTGGGCTATGCCTGCGCAAGTAGTGGTTTAATCTATAAAACCACTGATGGCGGCTACAATTGGACAGAAGTAGGGGACACTACTAATTTTACATCCAGTCTTTATAAAATTGCCGTGGTTAACGAAAATGTCGTGTATGTTTCCGGTTCTTCCGGCACGCTTCTTAAAACCACAGACGGCGGCGCTACCTGGAGCAAAGATTCTTTTAGCTTCGAATATGACGGCAAAGTGCAAACCCTGGACGGTGGTCTGGCTTTTTGTAATGAAAATGTGGGTGTTGTCGCAGTTTATACTTCCAAAGCTTATGGATCTACATGGTACACCCACGATGGTGGCGCCACCTGGAATTACGTACAGGTACCTTTTATGCCGATCGTATCAAAACAATCATTTTATGATGCGGACGCCGTGGGCGATTCCACCATTGTACTTGTTGGCTATGGTTATTCGGTTTTTAAATCTACTGATGGTGGAAAAACCTATATGGATATGGGAACAGCAACGAGTGAAAATGTTTATTTTAAAACAGTCCATGCCGTTGATACGGATACCTATGTAGCCGGAGGTATGATTGGCCATGTTGCAATAACAACGGATGGCGGTGCATCCTGGTCCGATATCGACCTTCCCGTGGCCCATACTATTTATGCCCTGCATTTTGTGGATGCTCAAACCGGTTTTGTGTTTAGCGGGCAGGGACAATGGTTTAAAACACATGATGGAGGCCTTACCTGGGAACACATTCTGGACTGGCCAAATTTGGCTTTAAAAACCATATCGGCAACGCCAAATGGTACATTGTTAACCGCCGGTTACCGCGGCAACAGCTCGTTAAGCACCGATGGCGGACAAACCTGGAGCTATCTCGATAATACGATGACCGGTTTTACGGATTATCTGAATGCATCCGCTTTTGCAAATGACAACATCGGACTTCTGGGCGGCGGGAGCGGAAATCTCTTCCGCACAACGGATGGTGGTGCTACCTGGACATTGATCGATTCGGCAGATAATCCCATGAGAACGGATGACAAAACCATCTATGCGATCTGTTTTATGGATGAAAATACGGCATTGGCCGCCGGTTCCAAAGGCTATATTATGAAATCTATCGACGCCGGAGCGACCTGGACCAAATTATATAATACGGAAGACAATTCAATCTATTCATTATGCGCTGTTTCCTCCAAGCAGGTTTTGGCCGGGGCTTCCAGCGGTCAGCTTTATGTTTCCAATGCGGCGGTGGATAGTTTTAGTATGCCCAAGGATTACGGCAGCATGAATTTCAAAGGTATTGCGTGTAACGGTGATGATGGTGTTGTGGTTTCTTCCAAAGGCTATATTTATCATTTCACTAAAACGGAATGGGATACTTTAAGTGAAGTGTATGTTGATGCAGCCGGGGATGATATTTTGGGCGTGACGTTTGTTAACGACACTCTTGTGTATGCGGTAGGTGAAAAAGGACGCATCTGGTATTCTACCGATGCCGGTATGACCTGGCAGGACGAGATGAGTCCGATAGAAGATAATTTGGATGCTGTAACATTTGTACAGAATAAATTATTCGCCGTGGGCTATGAGAGCGCTATTTTAATGAAAGATTTTACACCGCCCGAACCCATTAGCGGTTTGTATATTAATGAATTTATGGCCAGTAATGATGTTGCTTACGCAGACGAACACGGCGATTTTGATGACTGGATTGAAATCTATAATTCCAATGACCATCCCGTGGATATCGGTGGGTTGTATATCACCGATGATTTAACAGATCCCACTGCCTGGCAGATTCCTGACACCTACCCGGACAGCACAACCATTCCGGCCGGCGGCTTTTTAGTACTCTGGGCGGATAAAGAATCCGAACAAGGCGTACTGCATTGCGAACTTAAATTAAGCGGTGGTGGTGAACAAATCGGCCTGGTACAGGATTTTATGGGCGATACCCTGTTTGTGGATTCCTTAACCTACACCGATCAAAGAACGGATACCTCCTACGCGCGTATTGCGGATGGCGGATCGGAATGGGGCTTTTTTGCACCCTCTTCCCCGGGTGAAAGCAATACGAACGGTACGCTGGTGAGCATCAGTGAACGTCCGGATCCAATGGTTACGGATTACAAACTGAATCAGAACTATCCGAATCCTTTTAACCCGACCACAACCATTGAGTTCTCTGTGAAATTGGCAGGGAAAACAACTTTAACCGTATATTCGGTTACCGGCCAAAAAGTAGCTACATTGCTCAATAAAGATGTAAAAGCCGGAAGCGTAAAAGTAACCTGGGACGCCAGTAATGTGGCCAGCGGTGTTTACTTTTATGAATTGAAAAGCGGTTCGTATACCTCTGTAAAGAAAATGTTGTTAATGAAATAATTTCTTAAGAGCTATCCCCCTCCGGGTTTTTGGAGGGGGATATTTTTTTATTAAATCTTGTAAACAAACATATCTATTAAACCTCGATTGGGATTCCCCCGGGAAAAACAAAATGGAAAATGTAGTAGAGTGTAAAAATTTAACCCATTATTACGGTAAACGGCTAATTTATGAAGATATGAGCTTTAATATAAAAAAGGGAAGTATCTTTGGTTTACTTGGAAAAAACGGAACCGGAAAAACCACTACGATTAATATTTTAAATGGGTATTTAAAACCTAAATCGGGGCAATGCCTTATTTTCGGTGAAGATTCTCAGCACTTATCACCTCAAACCAAAGCGCGCATCGGATTTTTAATGGAAGGCCATATTCAGTATGATTACATGAATATCGCCCAAATAGAAAAATTTTATTCGGCCTTTTTCCCGGATTGGCGTAAAGAAGCCTATTACGAATTAATGAAAAAATTGGAAGTCTTGCCGGAACAAAAACTATCCACTATGTCCTGCGGTCAGCGTTCGCAGGTTGCTCTGGGTCTGATTTTAGCGCAAAATCCGGATTTGATGGTATTGGATGATTATTCCATGGGACTGGATGCCGGATACCGGCGCTTATTTCTGGATTATTTATCGGAATATGCTAAAGCCGAAAATAAAACGGTTTTCATCACCTCCCATATTATTCAGGATCTCGAAGATTTTGTGGAAGATATTGTTATATTGGATTATCGCAGCGTGTTGCTTTCTTCTTCGGTAGATGCTTTTAAGAATGGGTTTCACCAATATGTTTTCCCTTTGGATAAGGCACAGCCTCCACAATTCGAAAAAGATGAAATCATCACCAATTTTGAGCTTTATAAAAATAAAGTTATTGTTTATTCTTTTAAAGATTTAAAAACAATCGAGCATTATTTAACCACACGTAATATCCCTTTCTCCGGAATGGAAGAAGTTCCCATGTCTTTGGAAGATGCCTTTATCGG
>JANTHG010000164.1 GCA_024762535.1 Calditrichaceae bacterium | reverse complement strand
TATAATTCTATTTGTTTTTTTATTCTTTTTTATTTTTACTCCGGCCTGCACTTCTCCTGTAGAAAAAGAAAAACCTGTTGAAAAGGAATGGACTCTGGTTTGGCAGGATGAATTTGACGGCGTACATGTGAATGAGGCTAAATGGAATTATGAGATTGGCGGCCACGGCTGGGGTAATAATGAATTGCAATATTACACAGGCCGCAACGAAAATGTTTATGTAAAAGACGGACAACTTGTGATTGAAGCACGTAAAGAGAATTACGAAAACAGAGAATATACTTCTGCACGTTTAACTACCAAAAATAAAGGTGACTGGCTGTACGGGAAATTTGAAATTCGCGCCAAATTACCTAAGGGAAAAGGGATGTGGCCGGCCATCTGGATGTTACCAACCGACTGGATTTACGGCGGCTGGGCTGCGAGTGGTGAAATTGATATTATGGAGCTTCTTGGCGACAATCCTCAAACCATCTATGGCACGCTGCATTATGGCGGACCGGCCCCGGCTAACACGCATCAGGGCACATCCTATTCTTTAAACAGCAGTGATTTTTCTGAGAATTTTCATTTATTCAGTATTATATGGGATAGCACTGCCATTCGATGGTATGTGGACAACACCTTATATGAAACCCAAACATCCTGGTACACAACGGCAGCGGACTTCCCCGCTCCATTCGATCAGCGTTTTCATATTCTGCTCAATGTGGCGGTTGGAGGAAACTGGCCGGGCAATCCGGATGCATCCACCGTTTTTCCCCAGCGTATGTATGTGGATTATGTGCGTGTGTATCGCAGGACAAATCCTTGAAATCTAGCGCAATAAAATCATTTTACGTGTTGCACTAAAAGAACCCGCCTGCAAGTGGTAAAAATAGATTCCGGCAGGCAGATTTTTACTATCCATCGATACACGGTAGGTTCCCGCGCTCTGTTCTTTGTTTACCAATTCCTTTACAACCTGTCCCAAAACGTTATAGAGTGTAAGGTGAACCGGATATTTTAATCCGCTTCCCTGCAAGGCCGTCAAAGAATATGAAATACAAGTGTCCCCGCCTTTGTGCAGTTTATTTCCCGAGGCAGAGCCAAACGGATTTGGATAATTTTGGTTTAATTGAAAACCTTCAATTTTTCCTGAAGGCTTCCGCTGTATGCCGGTACTCTCCTGTTTAATGGTCAGGCCATTTAACAGAGAATGCTCCACCCAGTTATTGAGTGAAATATCCATTATCCCATCATGAACCGGAATATTGTTTACTTCTACATCATAAGCTGTATGCAGGCCCGCAATCGAAAACAAATCGAGTTTATTAATAACCAGGCTATCTTCTATAAAAACTTCAAATACTCTTTGCCCAGCTTCGGCGAACTCATTTTCGGCAAAGTGGAATGTAACAGAATACACACCATCTGGTACACGTATTTTGTATTTTACAGCAGCTTGTAATTCATTAGCATAAAGAGAATCCTGTTCGGTGCCGTTAATCTCATTATCAGCTGGCCAAACCTTGGAATGACCATCCATATGTCCATATTCAACCGACGGGTCCCACACCTGATCTGCCAAATAATTATCGTAAATGGCTCCGCCGCCTGTATTTATTATAAGCGGAAAGGAAAGGGGTTTGGCAATGGTAACTGGTATTACCTGTCCCATCTGTTTGTTTTGATTTGGCGATTTATCTTTGATGCCGAGTATGACAACCGAATATGTTTTTGTTGTGTCTATAGTGTCTACTTTTAGCTCAACAGTTTGCTGATCGGAGAGCAGATGAATTTCTTCTATAGTAAGACCGCTAATAAAATAATTCGCATTATTTTCTGCAGACAGGCTATCTAAATCTTCTGAAAAATGTAAGGTTATTGTATGATCAAATCCACGTACCCAAAGCAGATAAGGTGGGATTTTATCGGTAAAACCTGTATCTGTTTCATCTGTCAAACACAAAATCATTTTACCATCTTTAAAAACTACATTTTCAGGCAAAAAATCAACCTTGTTCCCCTGGAATGTATGGGAAGCTTTATCCCAACGCGTACTATCGAATGTATTAAAATCGTCCCGCCATTCCATCGTAAAATTATTATCAGTACCGCAATTTCCGTTTCCAGGAGTATATGAGGCGTAACGCACCCAGTCATAATAGGCAAATTTAGGCAATATCTGCGAATCCCATATCCCCGCCCAATCTTCATATTCCGGAATCCAGACATTCATCATTATTTTTTGAGCTAATTGTAATGAAGCGATGTGAGCACCGCTTTGCCGGTATATTTCTTCCCCATCGGCAAACCAGGCAACATATTCCGGTGTCCATTCAAAGGCATAGGTATGAAAGCCTAAATGTGGATTAAAGGGTACATAAAAGTGCCCATCGTGTATGGCCTGCCCCGGAGTAATTGTTGTAAACTGCACATTGTCTTTATAGCGGCCCATTATTTCGATATCGATTTCATTCCATTCCGAAACGCTGCTTATGTTGTCATGGTAGGTAAAAAATGAACCAAGTATTCCCTCGCCCGCCGGAGGCTTATAGTTCACTTCAAAGCGTCCATAGGTAAAGGATTCTTTAGTTCGGAGTTCGGCACCTTTATAGGATTTACCTAAAACCGAACTAAAAACTGCTATGAGAATCAGTACAGACACATATTTTATTGGTATTCTACCCATAGTGTATCCCTCAAAAAACTTGATAATCCGCCCATTTTTTACATTATTTAACCAGTACCATTTTCTTAATCAAACTATATCTTCCAACTTCAAGTTTGTAATAATAGATTCCTGAACCTAATCCGCTACCGTCAAAATGTAGAGAATAATTACCGGCGGTTTGCTTCTCATCCAACAGTGTTTTTACCCTTTTACCCAGCATATTATACACGGTTAATCGTACCTTGTTTAATGGATATGTAACATCTTTCATCCCTATCGTGTAGCGGATGGTTGTGGTCGGGTTAAAAGGATTGGGATAGTTTTGTCCGAGGCTGATGTTGTCTGTAAGGACAGGTTTAATATGATCTTCTAAAGCCGTTATTTTTGAAATGTTTTCATCTATCCAGGCCATCCGATCACTGATCCAGCTCTTTAATAAACGAATTTCATCGGCATAGGAATGTATGTCGCTACTGCGCGGATCATCCGGAAACCACCCACCACCAAGATCGGTTTCACCGGGTCCCGGCCAGATGGCAAAATTGCGTTGCCGGGCCTCAGCAGTTGTATCCGCAAACATATCCATGGTGGCAAAAATGGAAGAATCACTTAAAATCGTCTGCCGAAGTTCCTGCCAGCGATTGTTCAGACGATCGGCGAATTGGCGATCCTGAAACAGCAGCTTCCACCAAAAAGGTATAAAAAAGCCATCCACCTGATGAAAGTAGTCATCATCCGCAAAATACAGCAGCTGCCAGCCCTCGGTTAGCCAGGAATTGTAATAGCCGACATTACCAAAACTGAAGTTGTAGTCCCACACCGGTCCGGCAGTCAGCTTGCCGCCGTTACTCTCTTTATCTTTGTAAAAATAGGCGCTTAAGCGGTAACCATCCACATTACGGCTTAATTCATTAATCAGCACATAATCCACAAACGAGGCTACATTAATATATTTGGCATATCCGCTTACGGGATCGGAATACACACTGTCGTGCATAACATTTTCAAAGCTTAAAACATAGCCCTTAATATAAACTACTTGTTCCGGAACAATGTCTTCCGCTTTAGGATAGCGGTACTGGTAGCGAATCACATCATCCGAACCGGCAAAGGGCGGATAGGGTGAATCGAAGCCATCATTCCACGGCTCTTTGTCAATCCGTAAAATGTAGCCGCCGGTCACATCATCGCCGGAAATTTCATCGGGTTTCAGTTTATTTATATTTACCCGGTTTTTATCCCGCTTGATTTTCTCCATTAGAACGTACAATCCTTTGTATTCTCCGTTCAGCACCAGTTCACAATAGCGCGTACGTGACGCATACCAGCCCATTTTTCGCGCCAAATCGTAGGTAAGTACATTACGCATCAGCGAACGGTCGTAATATGGGGCATACAATATCCAGTCATTTTCCTCCGGTAAATCAATCAACGAGACGTTGCGGTTGCTGCCATCACTGTTTTGGGTTTCGATATTATATGATTTTTTATCCCAGCCGGCTGAACTTTGGCCATGAATTTCTATGCTGATTTTACCGGAATAATTATTAGCCGGGTCACTCACCTGGTTACGCTTTCCGGGGCCATTGTAAATAATTCCCATGTCCGCCACAATCCTCGGGTCGTCATTAGGAATCGCCTGGCCATGCGTATCAATTTGTACAATAGGCAGATTGGATGAGCTGAAATTGACCTGTGCTATTGCCAGGTGCAATAAACCGAAACTCACAAATAATAATAGATATCTAAAGAAGTTATGTACACAATTCATAAAAATCCTTACAGTCGGTTATTCTTATGGTACATACACCATTTTTCGCACCAGTTGTTTGTTATCTGTTTGTATACGGTAGAAATAAATCCCTGCCGGTAAACCGTTTGCCTTAAAGCTTACCTGATGGCGTCCTCTCTTCTGTTTACAGTTTACCAAATCCTGAATTTTTTGCCCCAGATTATTAAATACTGCCAGGTGTACCCGACCCTGATTTTCAACCTCGTATTCAATGGTTGTGCTCGGGTTAAAAGGATTGGGATAGTTTTGTTTTAGGTCAAAACCTTTGAGTGACGGATCCGTTTTTCCTTCATCCAGCACACTGGTCGATAGCGGCTGAACCACATCATTAATAATAACTTCCGTTACGGTCAGGTCCTGCGGCGCCTGCCCGTTAAGCAGCCAAAGATTAAGATGGGTTCGCAAATTATCGCTTTCATTCGGAATATCCGACCCGCTATAAACCCACTGTTCAATATAGTAATTAGGCGATGGTGGCGCACCGTAATAATGGCCTTGCATACTGCCAAAGGATACATAGCCGGGTTGCCAGTCAAAAAAATGGGTTGTTTGGGCGCTGTCTAAGGGACTCTCAAAACTATGCTGATTCCCTGGTGTGGTATACGGCTGAACCGTAAAGCTGCCCACATCGGTTTTACCTTCTACGCCCCATTTGGAATATTCCACATCAATTTCCTGTGTATCCGAAGCATAGACGAATAAACCCAAAACGATATTTTTATCCATCCGGTCGATCATACCTTCCACCCAAAAGCGATGCTCACCGTAGCTGGTATAGGCTGTTGTATTGACTTCGGCGCAATACCATCGGCCGTTTTCTTTACGTATTTTTAAATGCAAACGCCCGCTATCGTCTATCCAAACACTATTCGTACTACCCGACCAATAATTGGGACCCGGACCCCAGGGGCCGCCGTCTTTCACCTGCCAGTCCACACCGGCAAAATGAATAATACGCTGAGCATACACGCCGCTAAAAGCGATAAACAAAAAACTAAGCAGAATTCCTGACCATTTGTTCATTGGTAGTACCTTCCTAACAGATAAGTATGATTCCCCCTGCCCCCATATCTTTAGAACGCGTTCGAGAGTAATCTTTCCCGATAACTATTGATACGGCTCAACAGGTTTCCCTTTCGATCAGTTCTACTTCCATAAATTTATGCACAGGCGCCTTTTTCTTCCCTTCAATTAAATCCAGTAAAATTTCCGCAGCTTCCTTTCCCATTTGCAGCAATGGCTGGCGAATGGTGGTCAGAGGCGGATTTAAATAAGATGCCAACTCTATATCATCAAAGCCGATGATCGCCACATCCTGTGGAATCTGCAAGCCCATTTCCTTTACGCGTTGCATAAGACCGATGGCCATATAATCATCCGCACAAAAAACAGCAGAGGGATAGTGATCTGTTTCGAATAATTGCTGTGATTCGATATAAGCTGCCTGCTGATCGAACCAGCCGGGAATGATCCATTCCGGCCGGAGTTCCAGCCCATTCGATTTCATCGCTTCTTTAAAGCCACGCAAGCGATCACGGGCATTGGATTCTTCCAAATTACCAGACACAAAAGCAATTTGGCGGTGGCCCTTCTCATACAGACAATTTACAGCCATGCGGACGCCTGTTACATTACGTGAATCGATAAAATTCACACTCTTTTTCCTCAGTTTATGGTTAAGTAAAATAAAAGGGAAGCCGGAATCTGCCAGAGCGTCAATTCGCGGATCATCCATAATAGTTTTAATTAAAATCAACCCGTCTAAAATTTTGCTATGCGCCCATCTAACAAATTCATCTGTGTTTTTTTCATAGGGATCAAAGGGAATGAGCGTAATGCGGTAATTTGCCTGTTGCGCCACATCCGTAATGCCACTCAGCACTTGAGTGATGTAATTATCCATCAGCACTTGTTCCATTATGGGAATGGTCACTCCAATATGCATACTGCGGTTGGTGGATAGGCTGCGCGCTAATAAATTAGGATAATATCCCAATTCTTTGATAACCCTGCGAACCCGGACATCAGTAGCTTTGGCAACAACCCCTTTCCCGCTTAACACCCGCGAAACGGTCATGGCTGAAACCTGCGCCTTTTGGGCAATATCCGCGATTGTTATTTTTTTGGATTGATTCATATTGCACTCACTTTTTTGATCTCATCTCTGCTATACAAAGCAGCTGCTTACCTTAAATGAACTATTTTTTGAGTCACCAAACCGCTTTGCCCACTCAACACTACATAGAAAACACCGCTGTTCCAGCTATCCCCGTTCCAGGAAAGGTGCGAACGCAGAGCAGAACTCTTGCCGGTCCAACCAGTTACCAGCCGACCTAAAATATCATAAATTTTAATGGAAACCGGCTGATACCCGGATACGCTATAGTCCAATTCCAGATTATTTTTAAAGGGATTAGGAAATACATTCAACCGCATTTCGGTGGGTAAAACGGGTTTACCCTGCGATTCATCAGACATTGCTGTAACGGACAGATGTTCGGAAGCAACCTGTAGAAGCGGCTGCTGATTTCCGCTTAATTGATCGTGACCCAGCGCCCAGATCATACCGCCTTTAAAATGGTGGGCGGAAATATAATCACATTTGTAACGAATG
>JANTHG010000163.1 GCA_024762535.1 Calditrichaceae bacterium | reverse complement strand
CCGATGATAACGTTCGATTTTTCCCTGCGTTTGAGGATGGTATGGTTTGTAGTGTATAAGATCCATTTTTTGCTCTTTCATATTCTCTTTTATCTCAGAGGCATAGAAAGCTTCTTTCTCCACCTTATTGGTTTCGTCGAACATTACCATCAAGGTTGATGGGGAAAAACGTACAGTTAGCGTGTAATATACAGATTTTTTAACCCAGCACATTTTGTTTGATTCACCGTTTTACGCTTGCCGAAAAAATAATCTCTAAAATTGGAAATTTAAATTGATAAACTCGGTTGGCTAGGCTAAATTTTCATTTATAACCAAAATTTATACCGATCAGTACCGATAACGGGATTTCACTTCGTTCAATAAATAATTTGTGAATTTGTATTGTTGAGCTTTAGCAGAATCCCACGTGTGGGGCGGTATAACTCTCAAAACAAAGTGGTTACCTAGCAAACAACTTTTGTTCGAGTATAACTTAACGGAATGGAGCTCAATTATGAAAAAAGTAACAGCAGCCTTCGTAGTCATTTTAACCTTGGCATTAGTATCCTGTGGCGGAAATTCGGATAGTAAACCCGTAGCTAAGGAAAAGAGTACCCGGCAAGCGGTCACAATGGAAAATTTAATGGGTGAATGGGAATGTGTGGATATTACAAACGGCGTAACCCATATGAAAAGTATTGCCAAAATGCAGCCGCATATTGTTTTTAATGATAAAAATGAAATTTTATCAAAAGCCAAATTACCCGATGGCAGTTTCGTTTCTCAAAAAACAGGCTCGTTTAAAATTGAAAACGGA
The DNA here is from genome assembly GCA_024762535.1 of Calditrichaceae bacterium. GTDB lineage: Bacteria > Calditrichota > Calditrichia > Calditrichales > Calditrichaceae > JANTHG01. Next base: position 6,264 of record JANTHG010000163.1, on the reverse strand, counting down.
AGTGTTGTGTCAAAACTGTATGAAAAAAATCCATATCTGGAAAATGGGAAATTAATTATTGAAGACCCTTCGGCAGATAATAAACAAATTTACCAAAAAGTAAAGTAGTTTAAATAACATTGAAGTTTAAACAGTTACAACTCGTAAAAATATCCATATATAAAAAAACAGCCACTATCATTAGTGTTTTATTTTTATTGGTATTAAGCTCTTGCCATTCAAAAGATTTTAAGATCTCAAGAGATTTTTCGAAAGTCTTTGCCTGGAATAGCGACAGTACGGCATTTGCCTTTACGGCCATTACTAAAATTTACAGAAGTCCGGAAGGTATTGCGACGTTCCCGGATGGCGGGAGAATAAAATTAGAACTTTATGACGTTGCTCTGTATTACTATGATATTAAAAATAAAACATTAAATCGGATTGTAGATTTTAACGATATTTTACCCCTGTATTGGAAAGACAGATATTATTGGTCAACCAGGATACTTTTCAACGATTCTTTGATCTATTACAAAATCGATACGCCCAACAAAGATGATATTCGCTGGGTGCGGGATAGAATGCATGATGATAAAGATTCCATGAAGCTTGACCAAATAATACATAAGGTATCCAAAACATATGTATATAATATCCGAAGGCATACAATCCACAGCACAGACGTTTTACTTTCGAAGGCGGAATGGGTCAAATTTGATAGTGAAAAGGCCAAAAAATTGCGGAAACGCTGTTTGGAAAAAATCCCTTGTGCCGACTGGGGTATTAATATTCAAAAGCAATTCCGGCAATCAAAAGAGATCTATATCGATTATATTGTGGAAAGGATTGGCAGCAAAATTTCCCGTAAATGTATCTGGGAACAGATAGCTCCGTCCTTCAATAAGGAGGATGTAAAAAACATTATCGAAAAAATGGAAAAATATCAAACAAAGCTGTACAAAGAATTTAAAAATAATGATGACGGGCCGTACCAGGAATCTCTGAAAAGGAGCAGGTATGAGAATTATACCCGTTATTTCGAAGAAACCAAGAATAGGTTAAAGAATGTTCATTAATTCTAAGATATTTTTCGGCTTTGCCTTTTTATTGCTGCTGAACTTACAATTTAGTTTTGCCCAGGAAAGCGGCAAAATACAGGAATTGTTTCTGCTTGATAAAAATGATTTCAATCCCTATGCCGAGTTCATTTCTACAGATATAAAGGATGTTTATAACCCTGAACAGTCGAACAGCTATCCTTCGGGTAATTTATTTGATGGATATTTTAAAACTTGCTGGGTTGCGGGTTCCGCTAATACGAATACCCCTTCTGCACTTTATATAAAAGTGCCAACTGCCATTCCTCCTGATAAAATGATATTGAATATTTTTTCCGGCTATGGAAAAAGTCCGGCGCTTTTCCATAAAAATGCCCGGCCCAAAAAGATTAAAATATCCCTGTTCGCCGCCTTCTATCCCGAAGGGTTCAGCACAGAAGCTGCCAATTTGTATCTAATCAAAAAATACCCAGTTGAGCAATACATTGAGTTGGCGGACTCTTTTGGCGTCCAGTCTTTTCCTTTGCATTTGGACAAAAAAGCTTTATTGGATTTCCGCAAGGAAAGTTTAAAAGAGTGCCGTTCTTTTAAAGGAAAAAACTACAAGAGATTTTTAAAAGGTGGTGATCCGCATTCGTTTACATCCGCGTTTATTACTAAACTCGAAATACTGGATACATACAAAGGAACAAAATTCGATGATATTTGTATTTCGGAAATTTATTTTAACAATCGCTTTGTCACGCCTTATCCGGATAAATTTAATGAAGTAACGAATGCCTATATTAAAAACGACTCGATTTTAATCGTTGACTATAAGGATAAAAAAGGGGTTGTTTTGTATACAGATGCATCGTCTTCTCTTTTTTTGCTCAGTGATGATTTAACTCTAAACTGGGTGCTTTTGTCCTATGTTTCGAATGACGCTGTGGGAGCTGGTTCACGTGTAGAAGAACAATATTTATTGGCAGATTTAAAAAACCGGCAAATAGTGAACAAGGAATTTAAAAAACAAACCGGAAAAGATATTGTATCGGGATCAATAGAGAAAGATAAAAACGGTACAATCTTTTACGATGATTTTGATACAAGAACCGAATTAAAATAAAAACAAATTAATTTGGAATTTGGTACTATGTCGAATAGTGTGGGTAATCAAATTTAAGTTTTCCCGCAATCGAGTAAACTATATTAATAAGATTCTGAATATTCCGGTAACCTCAGGATCTTTTTTTAGCTAGGTATCTTTGATTTACCAAGAGAGTCAAAATAACAAGCATATATCTTAACTGTAAATATAGCAGTTGCAGGTCCCTCAGTTAAATCAATCTTTATTTCATGCTTTCTTTGCGAATATCCATACATCAAGCGTATGTAAGAAGTGAGCTTCAAAAAAAGTGATACCTTTCACTGTTTTTTCTGTTAATGCAAGCAATATTTATTCCGATAAGAGTTTACAAATTACAAGAAAATAAAAGGAGCCTTCTACTATGTTTAAAAATATTTTAGTAATTTTGATCTTTTTTTTGATCTCTTGCAGCGATAGTCCCACATCTGTAAAAGATATTGAAAAACCGACAGTATTAATTGTATCACCTGCCGATAATTCCGAGTTTAATGAAGGTACGGTCCTAACTATTAAAGCCGACGCGGTTGATAACTTAGGTATTGCCAGAGTTGACTTTTATGTTGACGGGGAAGTGGTAGGAACAGATGATGTAGAGCCTTTTCAATTGGTCTGGAATTCGGAAGGGAAAGCAGGTGAGCATACCATTATAGCAAAAGCATATGACAAAGCAGAAAATGTTGCCCAATCCAATCTCGTGAATCTTTACATAAAAAATGCTAGTATTCCAACAGCCTCCTTTACTGTAACCCCTAGTACAGGTAATATGTTTACTGTATTTCAATTTGATGCTTCAGGAAGTTCAGACAAAGAAGACGATGCTTCTTCTCTAATTGTACGTTGGGATTGGGAAAATGATGGGCACTGGGATACGGAATCATCGCTTGAAAAGACAATCAGTCACCAATATAAAAGAGCGGGAACGTATATTGTGAAATTAAAAGTGATGGATAACGATGGATTAATTGGCTTTGATTCGACTCAGATAACTGTTTCCACCGGAGAAAACGGAGACACAGCAACCATAACGGATATAGACGGTAATATCTATAACGTAGTGAAAATTGGCGAGCAATGGTGGATGGCAGAAAATCTGAAAGTAACGAGATTTCAAAACGGTGACCCAATCCTAAGAGTAGATAGTAACACGCAATGGCCGTTAATCACTTCGCCAGCCTATTGTGTATATGATAATGATGACTTTAATAAACAGGAAATGGGATTGCTTTATAACTGGTATGCCGTTACAGATAGTCGTAATATCGCTCCGGAAGGTTGGCATGTTCCAACGGATCAGGATTTTTTAGATTTGGAAAATTATTTAATAGCAAATGGTTACAATTGGGACGGCTCTTTAACAGGAAATAAAATTGCCAAATCTCTTGCTTCCTCAAGAGGATGGGATGCGTCAGCTGATACGGGTTGCGTAGGAAATGATTTGGCAACCAATAATGCCAGCGGTTTTTCTGGGCTACCTACGGGAAAGCGGCATTTCCAGAATGGTTCTTACTCCTATTTGTATATGGGTGCAATCTGGTGGACATCTACGGAATGTGAAGAAACCGATTGTATTTTAACCCGCACTTTGTTTTATATGAATGAGGATTTTGGGCATGCATCAAGTGAAAAGAATTCCGGGCTGAGCGTTCGCTTAGTCCTGGATTGAAGATTTTGCTTGTAGAGAAAAGGGAAATACAATTTTCCCCCATTGATTAAGACACTACATTGTTGAATTGTGGGTAGGCCTAATCCCTTATAATAGGACGGGAAGGCTATGATTGAATTCATAAGCAGTTTGTATCCTTTATTTAGGACAGATATGCTATTTTCTTAAAGATATAAATCCAGCCAGAAAATCCAGTATGATACAAATGTCCCGGGCGAAAGTTCGGGACTTTTTTAATATAGCCGATAAAGTATGATAAACTCTGCCACATGCGGCCATATTGACGCATTCCTACATAAATGTATGTTTTCAAAAAAAATATTAAAACTCACATAACTTCATTTAAAACAAATTCTAACGCCTTGTTTGTTGTTTTTGGCACCCATATTGCATACAACCCAATCGATATTAAAAGATGAAAATAAATTATCAAAAGGAGGAAATAGATTATGGGAAAAATTATTGGAATTGACTTAGGGACAACCAACTCGGTAGTATCTGTTATGGAAGGCGGCGAACCGGTTGTTATCCCGAACGCCGAAGGGACGCGTACTACGCCCTCGGTTGTGGCTTTCACTAAAAAAGGGGAACGTCTTGTGGGCGCACCGGCAAAACGCCAGGCGGTTACCAATCCACAAAACACCATTTTTTCGATTAAACGTTTTATGGGCCGTTTTTACAAAGAAGTGGGAAATGAAATTTCTGAAGTGCCTTATAAAATCGAAAGCGGTAACAATGATGTGGTTATGGTGGATGCCGGTGATAAAAAATACTCACCCCCCGAAATTTCCGCAATGATTTTGCAAAAAATGAAACAGACAGCCGAAGACTATCTTGGTGAAAAAGTAACGGAAGCTGTTATTACGGTTCCGGCCTATTTTAACGATGCGCAGCGTCAGGCTACCAAAGACGCAGGTAAAATTGCCGGTTTGGACGTAAAGCGTATTATCAACGAACCGACGGCCGCTTCTCTCGCTTACGGACTGGATAGTAAAAAAGATGAAAAAATTGCCGTTTTCGATCTTGGTGGCGGTACGTTTGATATTTCCATTCTGGAAATCGGTGACGGTGTGTTTGAAGTAAAATCCACCAATGGTGATACCCATTTGGGCGGGGACGACTTTGACCAGCGCCTCATCAATTGGATGGCGGATGAATTCCAGCAGGCCGAGGGTATCGATTTACGTAAGGACCCGATGGCTCTGCAACGTTTAAAGGAAGCCGCCGAAAAAGCAAAAATTGAACTTTCGTCTTCTATGCAGACCGAAATCAATCTGCCGTTTATCACGGCTACCGAATCCGGGCCTAAGCATTTAACCTTATCTTTGTCCCGTTCCAAATTCGAACAATTAGTGGACGATCTGGTACAGCGAACCATTGAACCGTGCAAACTGGCCTTAAAAGATGCAGGTATGAGCAAAGCCGATATCGACGAAGTGATTCTGGTGGGTGGTTCTACCCGTATCCCGAAAGTGCAGGAAGTGGTTAAAGAATATTTCGGTAAAGAACCGCACAAAGGGGTAAATCCGGACGAAGTGGTTGCCATTGGCGCGGCTATTCAGGGTGCGGTTTTAACCGGTGAAGTAAAAGATGTGCTGTTGCTGGATGTTATTCCGCTTTCACTTGGAATCGAAACTCTGGGCGGCGTGGCTACCAAGCTGATTGAAGCCAACACCACCATACCTTCCAATAAAACGGAAGTATTCTCCACTGCGGCCGATAACCAGACCACTGTAGAAATTCATGTATTACAGGGTGAACGGCAAATGGCAGCCGATAACCGGACACTCGGAAAGTTCATCTTAGATGGCATTCCACCGGCGCCGCGCGGCATTCCGCAAATCGAAGTTACCTTTGATGTGGACGCCAACGGTATCCTGAAAGTAAAGGCCAAAGATAAAGCTTCGGGCAAAGAGCAGAGTATCCGTATCGAAGCTTCCAGTGGCCTGAGCGAGCAGGAAATCGAAAAGATGAAAAAAGAAGCTACCGCGCATGCTGCGGAAGATAAACGCAAACGCGAAGAAATTGAGACCAAAAACCAGGCTGATACCATTGTTTACCAGACCGAAAAACAGATGAAAGAAATGGAAGACAAAATTGAAGCCGCTGACAAGAATAAATTGGAAACCGCTCTGGGACGCCTCAAAGAAGCGCAGAAAAGTGGCAATGTGGATGAAATGAAATCCGCAATTGACGGCGTAAACAATACCTGGAACGAAGTAGCCCAAAAACTGTACGCACAGGGTGGCGCTCAACCGGGCGCAGGTGGCCCTCAGGAACAGGCCGGCCCGCAGGCTGCAGGTGGCCCACAGGCCGAACCGCAGGCGGAAGCCGCTTCGGAAGAAGGAAAGGTAGAAGACGCCGAGTACGAAGTAGTGGATGATGATAAAAAATAATCCTGAGTAACAAGCAAAACCCTAACACAAAGCCTC
>JANTHG010000162.1 GCA_024762535.1 Calditrichaceae bacterium | reverse complement strand
ACTAATTTTTTAGCCTGATTGGTTTCAACCATTGTGCTGTGTAAGTTTTCAGCATTTCTTTGAGCTAATTCTTTCACAGTATCCACACCGGCAGCCTTTAATAATTCCGAATATTGTGTACTTACACCTTTGATCCGGAATAAATCGGCCATATTAGTGTAATCCAATACTTTTTCAGCGGAAATACCCGATTTTTCTGCAATCATTTTACGTCCTTTGGATGTTGAACCATGTTTCAACAAACCGTTGACAGTTTTCACTCCTGCTTTTGCCAGTTTAGCTGCGTTTGCAGGACCAATTCCTTCAATTCTCTCGATGTTCATTTTTGCCTCCTAAAAATAAAAAAAAACTCAGTGCACATTTTAAAAAAAATCAGAACAACTATCCCTGATCTTTTTGCTGACACTGAAATGAATTAATGATACCCATTCAACTACAACATCCATGCCAATTTTATCCCATCCCGCTAAAAAAGGTTTTCACTATATAAAAACCATAAAACGGTGCCATGCAATATTATTTTTGGGTGTTTTCACCATCAGGTAGGGTGATTTCACTTATAATGTTAAAAAAAACTTGTAAAAAACGTTTTTCAATTATTCTTTTTTGCAATTATCTATTAAATTATTCAGCAAGAAATAATCCCGAAAGGAATACTTCATGAAAATATGCAGTGTTAACAATATGCGCGACTTAGATCAGCAGGCTATTGAAAATTATGGCATTACCCAGGAAATGCTCATGGAAAATGCCGGCAATGCTGTTTTTTTTAACCTTATTCAACAACACAATATAACCGGTAAACACATCCTTTTTTTCTGTGGCGGCGGTAATAACGGCGGCGATGGCCTGGTCGTAGCCCGTAAAGCCCATTCCAACGGCGCTAAGGTGCGCGTATTTCTGTTAAGCGATCCTCAAAAATACGCAGGTTCCGCTCGTTTAAATTACGAAATCGCTTTTCGTCTGTCTTTTCCGGTAGATCGGCTTGAGACCATAGACCAGGCGCAGCAGGCGATTGCAGAGTCTGACATAATTGTAGATGCTATCTTTGGCACCGGACTGACCCGCAATGTGGAGGGACTTTATGCAGAAGTTATTGATGCAATTAACAATGCCCGCAAAACCGTATTTAGCGTGGATATTCCTTCCGGAATTAATGGCGATACCGGGCAGATTATGGGCACAGCAATTCAGGCGGATTACACCACCACTTTTGGCTTACCCAAATACGGCAATTTATTATATCCGGGATTTGCCAACGGCGGCCAATTAAGCGTTACCCATATTTCCTTTCCACCGGAACATTACCAGCGCGACGATATCTTCATGGAAATCAATCAGCCCTCGGTGTTGCCGCAGCGTGCCGAAGACGCCCATAAGGGTAGTGTGGGCAAAGCTCTTTTTGTGGCTGGGTCTCAAAATTATCTTGGCGCTCCCTTTTTTGCGAGTATGAGCTTCCTGAAAGCCGGAGGCGGTTTATCCTTTTTGGCAACACCCAAACCAGTTGCTCCAATGATTGCTAACCGCGGGCCGGAAATTATTCTTTTTCCCATGGAAGCCACTGCAAATGGCAGCCTGGCTACATCAAACCGGGATGCCCTCATTGAACGAGCAGCCCAGGTTGATTTTACAGTACTCGGTCCGGGCCTTTCCATTGATAAGGACACCATTGACCTGGTTCATCAGCTTTCGGCAGAAATAGAAACCCCGTTGCTAATCGATGGGGACGGATTAAGCGCTATTTCCATTCGTCCGGAAATTTTGCAGGGACGAGCCCCAGCGACCATTTTGACACCTCATCCTGGCGAGATGAGCCGAATTAGCGGGTTTACCATTGAAGAGATACAGGCAAACCGGGTTAGCATCCTGCGCGAAACGGCTCAAAAACTAAAATCCATCATTGTGCTTAAAGGTGCTCATTCACTGATTGGTTTCCCGGACGGAACCATCCGTTTGAATCTTTCGGGTAATTCGGGCATGGCGACCGCCGGCAGCGGTGACGTACTTACGGGAATTATTGCCGCTTTATATGGATTAGGATTAAGAAGCGAAGAAGCTGTAACTACCGGCGTATTTTTACACGGTTTTGCCGGCGACCTCGCTGCAAAAGAAATCGGTACCGATGGCCTGACTGCCGGGAATATTCTTCAGACATTACCACTGGCTTTACATCAGTACCGTAATCAGTACACGGAAGTCATTCAACAGTATGGAGACAAGGTTCGCTTAATTTAATGATTCGGAGGCTAACCATGTCCAAGGCCAAAGCATTTATTCAGTCTCTGCTTTCCGAAGCAGGCATCACTATAAACGGCAGCGCGCCGTACGACATCCAGGTGCATAATGAATCTTTATATAACCGTATTCTGCAAAATCCCGCACTGGCTCTGGGTGAATCCTATATGGATGGCTGGTGGGACAGTCCGGCCTTAGATCAGTTCTTCGACCGCTTATTACGTGTGGAGCTGGATACGAAAGTATCCGGTAATTTGGGCGCGGCACTTTTAATTCTCAAAACCAAACTATTTAACCGCCAAAACAAACATCGTGCTTTTCAGGTAGGCCGGCAGCATTACGACGTGGGCAACGACCTTTACAAGAAAATGCTGGACAAACGCCTGGTATATACAGGCGGTTACTGGAAAAATGCTACCAGTCTAGATGAAGCGCAGGAAGCCAAACTCGACTTGGTATGCCGAAAGCTGCAACTGGAACCGGGAATGACCGTACTGGATTTGGGCTGCGGCTGGGGCTCGTTTGCCAAATTTGCCGCCCAACGCTACGGAGTTAAAGTAACCGGTTATACGGTTTCCAAAGAGCAGGTTGCTTTAGGCAAAGAACTGTGTCAAGGGCTGCCCATCGAATTGCATCTGGCCGATTATCGAACAGCCCAGGGGCAGTTTGACCGGGTACTGTCTATTGGCATTATGGAACATGTGGGTTATAAAAATTACCGCACCTATATGGAAGTAACCGACCGTTGTCTCAAGCCTGAAGGACTGGCCTTTATCCACACCATCGGGCACAACGACAGCACAACCAAAGTAAATGACTGGACCGATAAATACATATTTCCCAATGGCATGATTCCTTCCATTGCTCAATTGGGAAAAGCCATGGAAAATATTTTTATTATGGAAGACTGGCACAATTTTGGTCCGGACTATGATAAAACCCTGATGGCCTGGCACGCCAATTTTGAAGCGGCCTGGCCGGATCTGAAAGAAAAATACGGTGAACGATTCCGGCGTATGTGGAATTATTATCTTTTGAGTTCCGCCGCGGGATTCCGTGCACGGCAAACCCAATTATGGCAGATTGTGCTTAACCGACTCGGCCGACCCATACCGGAACGGATAAGTTAAATTTAACGAATACAAATATATGATAAATACCGAAATCCTGATTATTGGCGGTGGACCTGCCGGGGCCGTTTGTGCCAGGGAACTGATACGCTCCGGCAAAGAGGTTTTAATTTTAGATAAAGATGATTTCCCACGCACCAAATTATGCGCCGGTTGGATTACACCCAGGGTATTTCGTCTGTTGAAAATTAAACCACAGGCCTATACCGGTGGATTATTGAAATTTCATAAGCTCTATTTCCATTTCGGGAAACGCACCGTGGCCGTACCCACACGTCAATACTCTGTCCGCCGATACGAATTTGACCAGTGGCTGTTGCAGGAGAGTAAAGCCCCGTTCGAAAAGCATTTGGTTAAAAATATTCGTAAGGAAAAGGATCTTTACATAGTAGATGATAGTTACGCCGCCCGCTATCTTATCGGCGCCGGTGGCAGCAACGACCCGGTAGGCCGTACTTTTTTCCCCGAAAACGCTGCACTTCGAAGCGCTTCTCAAATTGTCGCTTTAGAAACAGAATTTCCCTACCCTTACACGGACCAGCGCTGCCATTTATGGTTCTATGAAAATGGATTATCCGGCTATTCCTGGTATGTTCCCAAAGCTAATGGTTTTATTAATATCGGTATTGGCGCTAAACAGTCTGACCTGAAAAGCAAGGGAGAAACCATCCGTGAGCACTGGCAGCTTTTTACTGAAAAACTGGCGAATCAAAATCTCATTACGGGGGTCGAAATTAAACCCAAAGGGCATCATTACTTTTTACGATCCGCTAAATTCCATTCTCAAAAGGACCGGGCTTTTATCATTGGCGATGCACTGGGTCTGGCTACCATAGACATGGGGGAAGGGATTGCCCCTTCCATCCGGAGCGGCATTTTGGCGGCACAAGCTATTGTGCAGGGGAAAAACTTTAAACTGTCCGGAGTTTCTCGTTTTAGCATTCCGAGAATCTTATTTCCTTTTTAGCCCATAATTTAGTTGACTCACAGGCAATGCGCTATTAAATTCCCATTTGTTTGACATATAAAACAAATGGCGTACCTTGCTAATTATAAGGAATTCTGGTTTGTTTTAAGGATTATTACAAAGGATTTGGAATGAGGGATATAAAACTGGCAGATCTGGAACCCGGCGATGAAGCAACCATCTGCGGATTTAATGATAACAGTAGCGGAAACGATCGCCTGCGAGAATTGGGTCTGGTAGACGGAACGCCTTTACGGGTAATAAAATACGCCCCACTGGGTGACCCCATCGAAATAAAAGTTCGTGGTTTTTATCTTTCGTTACGTAAATCCATGGCCCGCCAAATCCGTGTGCGCAGAAGAGGGCGCCTTGGACAATAATCTTTCCCAAAGTCAAAACTCAAACAACCAACCCTGGGTGGCTATTGTTGGCAACCCCAATTGCGGTAAAACCGCCCTATTCAACCGTCTTACAGGCCTCCACCACAAAGTAGGCAATTATCCAGGAATAACAGTAGAAAAAAAATCAGGCAGAATCCGTAATACCAATATAATTTTGCGTGACCTGCCCGGTACCTACAGTTTACAAGCTAAAAGCATCGACGAAAAAATTGTTTCGGATATGGTACAAAGCTGGCGGGATGAAAAAAATCGTCCCCGCGCCGTTGTAGTAGTAGTTGATGCTACCAACCTGGTACGCAATATTTATCTTGCTCTTCAAATTTTAGACTGGAACATTCCCACCATAATTGTACTGAACATGATGGACGAGGCGCGCAAAAAACATATTATTATAGATACGGAAGAATTAAAACGTATTACCCGCGCCTGGGCAGTGATTCCGGCTTCCGCTAAATTAGGCGAAGGAATAAAAGAAATAATTTCCACCATCGAATCCATTCCCGATCAGTTAAAACTTCCGCCCGTCCAGCCGCGCCTGGTAGAAGTGGAACGCTACCGGGAAACCCTGTTACCTTTAGAATCTTATTTAGAAGCGCGTGTGGATAAATTGCAGCATCACCCCCGGCTCGAAGCGCTTCGGCTATTGGCGGATTCCGCTTATATTAATTATATGTCCAAACGGCTGAGCATTGATGAGATTAATCACATTTTAGAATTGCTCAAACAAACGCAAAAGGCTTTCGATAAAAAGCATATTCCCTACCAAACCCTGGAGCAAACTGCACGTTTTGCTTATATCGACTTATATTTGAGCAAAGTATTCCATCAGGAGCCTTTAGAGCGAAAGAGTTTAAGCGAACGGGCCGATGCTATCCTTACCCATAAAATATTTGGCCCAATCACATTAATCCTTGTTCTTGGTTTCATTTTTAACGCCATTTTCAGTTGGGCGCAATACCCCATGGATCTTATTCAGGATGGTGTTTCCTGGCTTTCCAATCTGGCGATAACCAGTTTACCAGCCGGCACGTTAAAAGATTTAACCGTAAACGGAATCATTGCCGGTGTAGGCAGCATTCTGGTTTTCTTTCCTCAAATTATCCTGCTGGTCTTTTTTCTGGGAATTCTGGAAGATACCGGCTATATGGCACGCATGGCCTTTATGATGGATAAACTCATGTCTAAGATCGGCCTGAACGGACGCTCGGTACTTCCGCTATTGAGTGGTTTTGCCTGCGCTATCCCGGCCATTATGTCTGCCCGTACGATAGATAATAAACGCGACCGGATTGTAACAATCCTCTTAACGCCTTTGATGAGCTGCAGCGCCCGGCTTCCGATCTACACTCTGATGATTGCCGCTTTTATTCCTAATCAAACCATTCTCGGTTTTTTATCCCTACAGGCCGCGGTATTAATGGGTATTTATTTCCTTGGAATGTTCTCCGCCATTTTTGTGGCGTTGATATTCAAACGCACTTATCCTACCCGCAGCAAGCATTCCATGATGTTGGAACTGCCGCCGTACCGAATGCCTTTGGCACGTTCTTTATGGTGGCAAATTTACGATAAGAGCAAATCCTTTTTGACAACAGCCGGCAGCATCATTTTAACTATTTCTATTGTACTCTGGTTTCTGGCCAGTTACCCTAAAACGGAATCGCTTACCCATCCGGTTACCGCAAAAGAGAAAATTGAACACAGTTATGCCGGACAGCTGGGCCATTTGCTGGAGCCGGTTATCAAACCTCTTGGATTTGACTGGAAAATAGGAGTCGGCCTGGTAACTTCTTTTGCTGCGCGGGAAGTGATGGTAAGTACCCTTTCTACCTTATACAACTTAGAAAACGATTCCGGACAATCACGCTCCCTTATTCAGGCTATGCGTGCAGACCGTCGTGCGGACGGCAGCAGAGTATTTACCCCTTTGGTTGCTTTGTCTTTAATGGTTTTCTTTGTATATGCGGCGCAATGTATGGCTACATTTGCCATCATTAAAAAGGAAACCAATTCCTGGCGCTGGCCTATGATAATGGTTGGATACATGAGCACACTGGCCTATTTGGCATCTTTTTTGGTTTATCAAATTGGCACTTTGGCGGGATTTTAATATGGATTTGCAAACGGCTATTTCTTTCCTCTTAACCGGATTTTCCTTTGGATATGTCCTCCGTTATGTATTTCATGTTCTTACAAAAGGTGAGCTTCCATCCCAATGCCAACACTGTGCATTACAGCACTTATCCGTAAACGCTAATAGTAAAAAATCCCAGAAATAAATCTACTTTTAAAAAAACAATAATAATATCACCGATTCAATTACTTATTCCCAGTGACTTCAATCACAATAGGTTAGCAGGGATTCTTTAATATCTGTCAGCGTTGATCAACTACAATAGCTTCGACCCAATTAAAAGCGTAAATGGTAATATATGTTTTTTATATTTTACCACTTACGAATAATGCGTTTGATATTTTTTTTCATGGAGGAAAATTGTCAAATTTA
>JANTHG010000161.1 GCA_024762535.1 Calditrichaceae bacterium | reverse complement strand
GAATCCATCACATCTTCCTGCATTTTAACAATTTCTTTTAACACTTGTGGATTCTTAAAGGTATCGTTCTCTTTACCTTCGAGAATTATGTTGAGCGTACTGGTACCACCGAAATGTTCATTAATAAATTTATCCGTTAATACAATATCACTGTCTTTTTCAAATTTTTCAAGAAAACTGGAATTAATCCAGACTTTGGTCATTCCCCAAACTGAAACAGCAACAATTGCTACGGTTGCAAAATAGACCCCATTTTTATGTTTAATCGTACCTTCCGCAAAACGATATGCCAAATGATCCGTTTTGTCGTCTTTATCATCATCTACACTAATCTTCTTTTTAGCATGCGGCATTCCGAAAACGAGAATGGCTGCGGGTATAAGCAATAACGAAAAAACCATAGCAGCCATTACACCGAAAGCCGTAAAAATACCAAAGTATTTTATGGGATACACCTGTGACGTTAAAAGCGAAATAAAGCCGACGGCTGTGGTTACCGAAGTCATTACAACCGGTTTCCACATTTCCTTTAACATATCACTCACCGCTTCTTTACGCGTGGCCTGTGGATGATCCTTTAAAAACATATACAAATGACTATACAGATGAATACCATCTGCCACACCGATGGCGATAAGCATCACCGGAATCATGGTTGAAACCGCGTAAACAGGAATATTTACAGCTGCCATCAACCCAAAGGCCCAAATAGTGCTTATCAGAACGACGGTAAGCGTGAACAAGGTACTTTTAACATTCCGCAGCACCAGAAACAAAACAAAGATAATGACCAACACAACAATAGGCACCATCCGCTTCATATCTGCCGGGCCAAGCAAAGCCATGGTTCCTTCCACAATAGGACGACCAGCCACATACACATTTTCCGGCCCTTCATATTCTTTGGCTAAAGCCAGAATATCCTGATAAAACTCCTGAGAAAATACATCTTTGCCAATGCGGGCAATAATGACAGTAACGGTCTCGTCTGATGACACAATCCGGCCAAAAACCATATCGTTACTGCGCACCTTTTGACGTAACCAGGCCAGTTTTAGTGAATCTTTAGGGACACGTTTGTAAAAAGCTTTAACATCCATCCCCCCTTCAGAACCCACAATATTATCCGCTGTGTACAAAGAAGTCACATCGTTTTTGTCGATTTCTTTCATCTTTTGCAGTTTTTTGGTTAAATCCTTAACCTTTTTCAGGGTTTCGTAGTGGTAAATCCCTTGTTTGTTTTCAATAGCAATGATAATCCCGTCTTTAATATCAAACCAGTCTTCCGCCTGATTGCTGTACACAAAAGCTGGATGCTCTTCGGGCATATACTTGTCCAGATCCGTTTCCATACGTGAATTCTGCTTCATAGCCGCTATAAAAGCGATGGTTATCAGCAGTATGATCAGCAAAACGGTTTTGGGATATGTTAACAATCGTTCTAAAATGCGCAGCATTGTCTATCCTTTCCAATATCATTTCTTTAATTTTTTACCATTCGTTCAAGGGTTTCCCAGATTTTCTTTCCTTCTTCGTTTAAATCAAAACGGTATTCCGCTAGCCGCCATTGCGTTACAATCAGACGTAAGGCGCTGGCCAGAATAAAAGCAATTTGCGTGGCCGGAAGGTCTTTTCGGATGTCGTCGCGTTTCTGCCCGTTTTCTACTAAATGAATGATGGCCGCCTGATTGGTTTTCATGATTTCATACACCATCTGAGATAGCCTGGAATCATTCCTAAAAAGGTCTTCCGCAAAAATAACCGAAGCTACGGCCGGATGTTCCGAGAAATACTTAAACCGTTTGATAAACAAAGCACGCAGCTGTTCCAGCGGAACATCGCTCTCTGCCTGAACAGCCTGCAATATTGCCTCTTTATTTTCCCGAAAAACCGCCAAAATGCCCAACAAAATATCCTGTTTTTTGGGAAAATGGCGGTAAAGTGCCGATTCCACTACGCCTATTTTTTGAGATAACTTTTTAATGGTCAATTCCTGAATCCCATTTTTAGCGATTAAATCAATGGCTGCAAGAATGATTTCTTTCTGCCTTTTTGTATAATTTTTCATCTCATCCCTATATGTGTGTGAATGTTCGCTCACAATATAGATTAAAAGAATCCCTTTGTCAATTTTTTATGTTTCAAATTTTAAAATGGGAAATTAATTGTTAATATAAACAAGCGTCTCAACCGGGAGCCTGAGACGCTTGTGGAATTAGTATTTACCAATAAACTCTTTACCGGTACCGATCAGTTTACCACCCGGTTTCCATCCGGCCGGAGCTGCTTTCCCTGGATTTTTTGCCACGGTTTGCAGTGCTTTGATTTGGCGAATCAGCTCGTCCACATTTCGACCAACCGGATCAGTGAGTACTTCAACAGCCATTATGGTTCCTTTGGGATTGATAATGAAGCGGCCGCGTCTATCCATTCCTGATTTGGAATTCCAAACGCCATAAACGCGTGAAACCGCACCACTCGGATCACCGCAAATAGGATATTTCACATTTTTAACCGTTGGTGAGGTCTTTTTCCACATCCAATGCGTAAAATGTGTATCCGTACTCACAGCGATTACTTCAACCCCTAATTTTTTTAACTCTTCATATCTTGCCGCAACTGCGGAGAGTTCGGTCGGTCAGACGAAAGTAAATGCAGCGGGGAAAAAACATAAAACACGCCATTTACCTGCATAATCGGAAAGTTTTACATTTTTAAGCTGATTGCCTACCACGGCAGGTAATTGAAAATCGATGGCCTGTTGACCAGGCAGCAACAAAGGATGGACCTGAAGTGACACAACGGTTTCCTCGTTCACCTCTTGCACAACAGACTTATTGGAATTAGTCTGGTCGCCGCAACTGCCCAACACCTGAGCTTGCAGCGTTGTGCCATAAAATAAAGCAATAAAGCCTAAAAACAACATTCTTTTTAAATTCATAATGGCCTCCTTTTATATATTTCTCCCGGTTTTTTTACTGTTCTTTTTCTTTCCAGACAGCCCAGGCCATAAGCAGCCAGCCACCCACAAAGGCAATGCCCCCAGCCGGTGTAATGTAACCCAAATGCATACCGCTTAATGACTGAATATAAAGTGAGCCTGAGAAAAGCACAATACCTGCCACCTGTAACCATCCGGCGGCAGTAAGTAATTTCCGTTGTTTGGGCCATTGTTCCAATGCCCATGCTATCGCTATTAAGGCAAATACATGTACCATATTATAACGCCAGGCTTTCCCGTAGGTAATCACAGCCTGATGCAGCTCTATTAAACGTGATCCGCCATGCGCCCCATAAGCGCCAAGCGAGACGCCCAAAGCACCAAAAATCGAAGCCAGCATAAAAAATATCCTGCTCATTTCATTTACTCCCTGCAAAGTATTACTTCATTAAAAATGAAAATCATTAGTGTCCGGTTAAATTCTCGTTAACAACATTCAAGAAAAAAACCTTACTTTTTGTCTGGCCAAAAAGTAACAAAAAGTCCAGGCGAAATTTAATTCGTCCCTAAACTCGGGACTCAAACAGAAATTTCGCCATAAGCTAAGCTTCTTTCGAGTCCTTCATTTGGCTCAGAAGATTGGCCTTGGTTTGAATAATTGACATTTTAACCAAACACTAATGAATGAAAAACTAAAAATAGAAATCTATTTTCTAAGTCGCAACTTTCTGTTTTTTGTGATCAAAAGGCCATAACTAATTGGGTCATCAGACGATCAAAACGTTTCACCCCTTTTGGATTTTCGTTCTGGTATTCCAACCTTAAACTGCTGAATGCATTGATGTGCCAGCCGATGCCTGCCACATAACGCTCGATTTTATCCGCAAGAAAAACCGGACTATTTTCATTTTCATCAAGCCATTCACTATAGCGCAGTGTAAAGAATAAGGGCCAGGCCGCTTCTTCTTTACTTAAATCTGTCAGCAGCTGCACATAAAAACCGTCATGCAGATGATTGTCGTTTAGTGTATCCGCTTCGCCCCCATAAATGCCATTTGCCTGTATGAACTCGGATTTCAATTCAAAAATTCCTTTTTCAGCCATTAGATAGACGCCATTAATCCAACTTTTGCGAACCACTTTTGTGTTGAAATCTGAGGTATGAAACAATCCCAATTTAATTCCAGGAATTATTTTAAACACCAGATCCCCTGCAAAATTCACACCCTTGTTAAAGCCGTTTATTGTGCTAAAATTAAATCTGAAATACTTTTTATTCAGATGCAAATTGACGCCCACATCGTTCCAGCCGCCGATGGTTTTTTCAATTATCAGAGGTTGACTAACAACGGGCCGGTCCGGCGAAGCAAAAGACAGATAATCCAGCCCGATAGGCACATCAAATTTCCCGATGATAATACCGGCGTGTTCATCTTCTTCCGTGCGTCTGGGATGTTTTACTTCGTTTGTCATCAAATTGTAATGCAGAAACACCATGCTCAATTCAATGTTTTCATTCTCATTATTATAAGCTATGGCGGACCCAAAAGATAATTCGTCCGTAAAGCCTTTGCTGATATCTATTTCAAATTGGTTGATTTTAAAACCTGTTGTTTGATTTTCGGAGGGCTGATAGGAATGAACGATATCAAAGAAACCGGAAATTTCCGTTTGAGCCCACACCAAACAAATTGGAAAGAATTGTACAAATACAAACACAAGAATATTAAAAATGCGATTTTTCCGGCCTAAGGTATTTTGCATAAGATCATTTCATAGATAATCTGAGGTTAAAAAAATACTAAGCCGGTATTTTTACACCGGCTTAGTAACGGTTGTTTACACTTCCGGTTCTACGAACATATTCTTGAAAACAGGCAAAACAAAAATAACTAATAATATCAGAGACAAAATGCCGCCAATAGCCCATTCAAACGTACCGCGAATAAAATAAATCTGGAAACCGATTAATGCTGTTGCCAGAGACGTTCCGAGAATAGTATAATAACCGATTTTTTTCTTTAACGCCAGGAACGGAATGGCAAGAATCATCAGATAAGATGACAAATAGTTCATAAAACCGCCAATCAGCAGAACCAGGGTATTCGGGTCGTAGGTCGGTTTGGCATATTTTACCACCTGAGGTACGACTTCATGCGCTTTGTTTACAATATCAACCATTTGGCCGACTTTAAGGGAATCAATCTGAACCTGAGAAATAGTGGTTAAAGCCATCGCGTTGTAATAATCCAAATTAGTGATCACATTGCCCAACGGATTTAAACTGCTGGGAGGATTGTTGGTTAATAATTCGGGAATAAAGATAAAATAACGTACGCCGTGTTGTCCGTTCATAAAAACCATACCCGCAACAATGCCAACTGCCGTATAAGGTATAAGTTTAAGTAATTTATTTTTTAAGGTATCCTTATCCATAAACAGGAAGATATAGTAGAAAATCAATCCAAAAGCCAAAGTCCAGATAACCGGAGGCATAACCGTTACATCTGTGGGCGGAGGCAATACACCGGGAACAGGCCCTTTTGAATAATCAGCTACAACCAAAACCATCCAGGGAATCAGCATAACCATTCCGGCTACGGCTGTCATGGCAGAAAAACCTAATAAAGCGCTGCGTGCCCATTGAACGCCTTCGTACACTTTTTTGGCCAGTACAATGGCGAAAGCTCCCAGTAGCCATAGAGCTATCATCCATATACTATAGGTATAAACCAAAACAGGAACCGCCGGATAAAAATCCGGATCGTACGGAATAAGCCGTTCCATTACTTCGCGCAGGGCCACTTTCACCGTGTGCATAGCCTCGCTCGGAGCAAAATACATCATGAAGATACCGGCTACAACCGCCGTAACCGCCATGATGATCCGCTGCGTTTTAGTTGTTTCATGAATCATAAAACCTCCTTAAGTGAGTTAGTTGTGGTTGAATCGAGACAAAGCCTCAATTTATATTTAAACCGACTACAAAAGCAGCCGTAGAAATGAGCAACAAACCAGGGAAAAAGCTTAAAATTCGATTTAAATCAACAGATAAAACACCCAGTTTTTGCAAAGCAAGCAACATACCTTCCAGGCCTATCACCAATCCCCCCAGGCTGATAAAAAGTAATTGATACGGCAGGCCATATCCAAAACATAAGACCAGGGGCAGTACAAAAAGCAGTAAACCGGAAACGCCATGAACCATTGCCAAAATCATGGCAGCCGCTTTAGCTCCGGTGCGAAATTTCCCCCAAATAGATATCAGATACAAAATTCCAAGAAGAGACGCATAGGAATTTACCATTCCTGGAATATGATCCTGTACCAATCCCAACGAAAGCATCATGGGAATCAGCGTGCTTACAATGGGTACAAACGGATTTTCCAGCAATTCAAATCCAAACAAAAGCAGCATCACACCGGCCAGTACCAAAATCCCAAATGCAACCGTGTACGAGGTAATCGCACCAAGTGTATGCTGATTAATCCCGGAGACGATTTCAGTACCGGCAATAATGGCAATAAATAAAAACAATATTCTGTCCAAAATGGATATGTTACGCATTACAGAGTTCCTATGGTCATCATCAACATAGATCCGAGCATAAACAATGAAGCATATTTAAACAATCCGAAATTCACCTTCTCGGAAGGACGAAATACACTTAGCAAAGCCAGTCCGATCACTCCTACCGCCAGTACAGCCAATAAGCGTAAATATCCCCAGGACAAACCAAGAGCAAAGGCGCCAAGTCCTATGGCCAGCGCTGCAGCCAGGCTGGACATTGCAATTATCACTTGCGTTTTCTTGTCACCATAAGTGGTAGGAAAAGTGGGCACACCGGCATTGGCGTAATCGGCTTTGTAGCGGATACTGAAGGTGAGAATGTGGGTTGGAATCCATAGCAGAATAGCAGCTGTAAACAGGATGCCAATAGTATCGATTTGCCCCACACCCAATACACGTCCGGCCAGAATGGGCATACCGCCCGATATCCCGCCCCACACGATAGACCAAGCTGTTTTGCGCTTTAGCCAGACCGTGTAAATCACCACATCAATAAATAATCCGCTCAATACTACCAGGCCATAGAGATAATTCATGGCCAAAGCCCAGCCCACGCCGGCAAGGGAAATCAGTAATCCCACGAGCAAGGCTTCACGGGCGTCTAATTTTCCCGAGGGAAGCGGACGATGTGCCGTACGCCCCATACGCGCGTCTATATCGCGATCGTACACCATGTTCAAAATGGTGCTGCCGCTTACTGCTAAAAACAGGCTGCCCATTAAGCCAAGAAAGG
>JANTHG010000160.1 GCA_024762535.1 Calditrichaceae bacterium | reverse complement strand
GCAAAGGAACAGAAGTTAATATTATGGAAATAGTGCGTATTCGTGCCGGTTCATGGTTTGGTCACGGTTATACACCGCGGATACAATCGGCGGGCTTTTCCATTGGCAGCCGAGGCATATTAAAGGCAGTATCGGCATTTGCCAATCATTCGTTTATGCGTCGTTTTATCAATCATTTTGATTTAGCTTATAACTGGTCACAATATTCGGTTAGAGAAGAAAAAGAGCATCCTTTAGAGGGAACAACGTTTCAGAGCCTGAGCATTAATGTGTATGGTTTTTGATTTTGCTTTTTTGATGCTGTATCTCTAATTTGTATTTTTGTTTAATATCAACCAACAATATAAAGAGATTACATGGATCAAAGCATAAAAGACAATTTGCAAACGATGTTCGAGCGCTGGGCCGAAGAACCGCTACTAAATCTGGAACCCATGGCCGCTCACGGTTCCGATCGCCGCTATTTCCGACTTAAAGGTAAAAGTAAACAGGCTATCGGTGTACACAATACTGACTTCAAGGAAAATATTGCTTTTCTCAGCTTTAGCAAACAGTTTAAATCCGCCGAGCTGCCGGTACCGGAAATTTACGATCAGGAGCTCGATAAAAATATTTATCTCGAAGAAGACCTCGGCGACGATACCCTTTTTTCCGTACTCAGTGCGGAACGGGAACAAAATGGCTTTTCGGATAAAATAATTCGCCTTTACGAAAAGGTAGTGGATAAATTGCCCGAGTTTCAGGTGAACGGAAATAAAGATCTGGACTATTCGGTCTGCTATCCCCGTTCGAGTTTTGACCGTCAGTCCATGATGTGGGACCTCAATTATTTTAAATACTATTTTTTAAAGCTGGCCAAAATTCCTTTTAATGAGCAGGAACTGGAAGACGATTTTCAGACCTTCACCGACTTTTTGCTTTCCACGGAGCGGGATTATTTTCTGTACCGCGATTTTCAATCCCGCAATGTGATGATTGTGAACGGCGAGCCCTATTTTATCGATTATCAGGGCGGCCGCAAAGGGGCGCTGCAATATGACCTCGCTTCGCTGCTCTATGACGCCAAGGCGGATATTCCTCAGGAAATTCGCATCCAACTGCTGCACCGCTATCTGGATAAGCTAAGCGCGCTGATTCCGGTCAATCGCGAAACGTTTTTGCAGTATTACCACGGATATGTGTTCATCCGCATCATGCAGGCTCTCGGTGCTTACGGGTTTAGAGGCTTTTACGAACGCAAAGAGCATTTTTTAAAAAGCGTACCCTACGCCATCCAGAATTTGGAGTGGCTGCTGCATCATGCGGAATTACCGGTGGAATTACCTGCGCTAACCAAAGTTTGGAACGGTCTGGTGCGTTCCACGAAGCTGCGTCAGTTTGGAGACCCGCAACTGCATCTGACCATTCGCATTCAGAGTTTTTCCTATCGTCGCGGTATTCCGGTGGACGAAAAAGGGCATGGGGGCGGTTTTGTGTTCGATTGCCGCTTACTGCCTAATCCCGGTCGTTATGAACAATACAAAACGTTTACAGGCAATGATAAACCAGTAATTGAATTTCTGCAAAAAGAGCCGGAAGTTAAGGAATTTTTGGGCCATGTGCAGGGCATTGTAGGTCAAATGGTGAAAAATTACAAAGCGCGGAATTTTACGGATATTATGGTGGCATTCGGTTGTACCGGAGGCCAGCACCGTTCCGTGTATTGTGCCAATCAATTGGCTGCGTATTTTAAAGAGAATTTTGAGGTGGATGTGGAACTGCGCCACCGTGAACAGGAAATTAAGGCCGGCACATGAAAGCGATGATTCTGGCGGCCGGTATGGGCACACGGCTGCGACCTTTAACCGACACAACACCCAAAGCGCTGATTCCCGTAAACGGAAAGCCCTTGCTCCAGCATGTCATAGAAAAACTGAAAGCTCTGGGCATTGTAGAAATTATTGTGAACGTACACCATTTGGCGGAACAGGTGGTGCGCTTTATTGAAGAAAACCACTCGTTTGGCATCCGCGTAGAAATATCCCATGAAGATACCATTTTAGATACAGGCGGTGGTTTGCAAAAGGCTGCCTGGTTCTTTGATGACGGCCAGCCGTTTCTGCTGCACAACGTGGACATTCTGACGAATGTAAATATTCCGGAGATGCTGGCCTGGCACAAACAAAAACAGGCCTTGGTTACGCTGGCGGTGCGTAAACGTCAGACCAGCCGCTATTTTTTATTCGATCGTCAAAATCGTTTGTGCGGATGGGAATCGCTTAAAGATAACGAAAAAAAGATCATTGTTCCGCAGGACGGGGATTTGCAGCGTTTCTCTTTTATGGGCGTGCATCTGATTTCACCGCATCTGTTTTCTTTGCTGAAAACCAAAGGCGCTTTTTCCATCGTTCCGGCCTATCTGGAACTTGCAGGGCAGGGAGAGAAAATTTTTGGCTACCCGGCCAATCATTGTAAATGGATGGATGTGGGCCGGCCGGAAACATTGAAGCAGGCTTCCGGTTTTCTAACTAATCAGAGAGATCATTCATCACATGGCGGCTGATTTTTCCTTCCACCATATACATCACATCTTCGGCAATATTGGTGGCGTGGTCGGCAATCCGTTCCAGATATCGTGATATTCCTAGTTGTTGCAGATAGCCACCCATGTTGGCCAAATCGTTTTGAATGGATTCTTCTACCTGACTAAACATCTTTTTATGCAAATCGTCCACTTGTTCATCTGTTTCGCAAACGGTCTGCGCCAGGGTAACATCCATATTTACCAGCGCATCCAAACTTTCCTTAACCATTTTTTGCGCCAAAGAAGCCATAATAAAAATATCACCGGCAATAGGAACATCCGGCGCTTTGGCTAAATCCGCCGTACGGGCCGCCAAATTCGAAGTTAAATCGCCGATGCGCTCCAGATCGCTGTTGATTTTGATGGTAGAGATAATAAAGCGCAAATCAATAGCCACCGGTTGATGCAGAGCTAAAATTTTCAATCCTTCTTCTTCGACTTCGATTTCCAGGCGATCAATTTCGTCATCGGAATTCACCACCTGCTGCGCTAATTCCAAATCACGGTTTTTAAGCGCATGCACGGCCTTTTGCAGACTGTCTTCCACTACAGCCGCTTCATTTAAAATCATCTTTTTTAATTTTTCCACTTCACGCTGAAAATGTAAGGTCATTTTAGATTACCTTTGTTGATAGTACTTTTTAATTTAGAACAGTAAACAGTAAACAGTAAACAGTAAACAGTAAACTGAGAACTGTATTCTGTGACCCGGTAAGGATTATCCAAATCGTCCAGTAATGTAATTTTCCGTCTGTTTCTTTTTGGGCCGGGTGAATAATTCTTTTGTAACACCGTATTCCACAATATGGCCTTCGTAAAAAAAGGCTGTGTAGTCGGAAACGCGCGCCGCCTGCTGCATGTTATGTGTAACGATAACGATAGTGTACTTGTTGCGCAACTGCTCGATTAAGTCTTCAATTTTGGCAGTAGCCACCGGGTCGATGGCTGAAGTGGGCTCGTCCATTAAAATGACTTCCGGTTCCACGGCCAGGGCGCGGGCAATGCACAACCGTTGCTGCTGCCCCCCGGACAGAGCTGTACCCGGTTTGTTCAGTTTGTCTTTCACTTCGTCCCAGAGCGCCGCTTGTTGCAAGGCGGTTTCAATCCGTCCGGCTATTTCGCCTTTGCTCAGTTTGTAGTGCAATTTTAAGCCGTAAGCCACATTATCGTAAACACTCATGGGAAAAGGTGTGGGCTTCTGAAAAATCATACCTACCCGTTTACGCAATTCAATCAAATCCTGCTCTGTTGATAAGATGTTTTCACCGTCTAGCAGCACTTCGCCTTCTACGCGCTGGTCACGGTAGAGTTCGAAAATGCGGTTGTACACGCGCAGGTGGGTGGACTTGCCACAGCCGGACGGTCCGATAATGGCGGTTACCTTTCCCGGCACAATTTCCAGCGTATTGTCGAACAGCGCCTGATGTTCACCGTAAAAAAAGTTCAGATTACGAACGCTGATATGCCCTTTTTCGTCGGTATTATTTTTTATTTCATTCATACTTGTCCTGCTCAGTTAATTTTTAAACTGGGAACTGGGAACTTGGAACTGGGTAATATAAGACGAAGTTTACGAAAAAATTTCTCTTCAATTCCTAATTCCCAATTTCCAGTTCCAAATTCCCAATAGCTAATTCTTTACTTTTTTCTCTTTCAGCGCAAAGCGCGTAAGCAGCGTAACAGCCAGCACACCAACGGTAATCAAAAGCGATGCGCCCCAGGCCATCTGCTGCCAGTCTTCGTAAGGCGACATGGCGTAGTTGAAAATGGTCACCGTAAGATTGGCTGTGGAATGAGCCAGATTGGTCGGCCAGTAAGGACTGTTTAACGCGGTAAACAATAAGGGTGCGGTTTCACCGCTCACACGGGCCACAGCCAGCAACACGCCGGTAATCAAACCGCTTTTCGCAGCGCGAAAGACTACATTCAGCGTTGTTTTCCAGCGCGGCGTTCCCAATGCCAAAGCCGATTCTCTTAAAGCGCTGGGCACCATTTGCAGCATATCTTCGGTGGTGCGCGCCACCACGGGCAGCATCATCACAGCTAGGGCCACAGCGCCGGAATAGCCGGAAAAATGACCCACCGGAACCACTAACAGCGTGTACACAAACACACCGATGATGATAGACGGCGTGCCCATCAGGATATTGGAAAAGAAACGAACGGAACGGGCAAATTTGGAATGCTGTCCGAATTCGCTTAGAAATACCCCGGCCAGCAATCCCACGGGAACGCCCATCACGGTGGCTAACAGGGTAAGCAGAATGGTTCCGAGCATGGCGTTGGCCAGTCCCCCGCCGGACATGCCGGGCGGATTGGGCAGTTCGGTAAAAAACGAAGCGTTAAAGGCCATAAATCCGCGCAGAAAAACAGTGTACAAAATCCAGCCCAGAATAAATAACCCCAGCATAGCCGAAAATCCGGACAGCCCGGCAATAATGCGGTTATTTAATTTTCTCATAAAAAGCGAGCGTTCTTTCATTGCACACCCATAGATTTTTTAACCCGTTTCAACCACCATTGAGACAGGACCTGAATCAAAAAGGTAAGTACAAACAGCAACATCCCCAGTTCGATTAGCGCGCTCAAATACAAAGGTTCCGACGCTTCGGCAAATTCATTGGCCAGTGTCGCTGTAATGCTGTTGGCCGGGGCGAACAGCGAAGCGGCTATGCGGTGACTGTTGCCGATAACAAAGGTTACAGCCATGGTTTCGCCGATGGCCCGGCTGAGCCCCAAAAAGGCGGCGCCGATGATGCCCTGAAAGCCGTAACGGATGGTCACCTGCCGGGTGACTTCCCATAGGGTGGAACCCATGCCATGCGCCGATTCTTTAACTACGGACGGCACCATGGTGAACACATCGCGCACCACAGCCGTGATGAACGGCAGAATCATAAACGCCAGAATAATCCCGGCAGTTAGCATGCCGATACCGATGGGTGGTCCGCTGAATAATCCGATATCGCCAAAAACATTTTTCATGAAGGGCTGAACATGGCCAGCCATGAAGGGGGCAAAAACAAACAACCCCCACATGCCGTAAATGATGCTGGGTACGGCGGCCAAGAGCTCGATGCCTACGCCAATCCATTTGCTTACGGCCGGCGGCATTAGTTCCACCAGAAACATGGCAATCAATATGCCCAATGGCACGGCAATGAGCATGGCAATCAGCGTGGAAATTAGTGTGCCGTAAATGCTGCTGGCTGCGCCGAAGATATGATGAATAGGGTCCCAGACATTGGTGTAAATAAAACGTAAACCAAAGCGCTCGATAGATAGCCACGAGCTGTTCACCAACTGAATGAACAGAGCGGCCATGATGATTAAAATCAAAGCCGCACCGCCCATGGTTATGGTTTTAAAAATGGTATCCGAGCGGTTCTGGGTGCTAGTTTCCTGAAACAGACTCATTTAATTGTTTTCTCAGTATTAATTACAGGCTAAGGAACTGGAATTAGGAATTGGGAATTGGGAACTAGGAATTATTTAGTTCCAAGTTCCAAGTTCCAAGTTCCGAGTTCCCAGTTACACACATCAGCCCTGCGTCTTGATTCTTAATTATTGCCCCACACAGCCTTACCGCCGGCCTTTATTTCATTAGCCCAGGTAGCTTCTACCAGCGCAACCACTTTTTCGGGCATGGGAACGTAGTCTAAGTTAACCGCCAAATCGGCGCCGTGTTTGTAGCACCAGTCAAAAAAGGACAGGGTTTGTTTGGCATGAACGCCGTCTTTTTGTTCTTTGTACATAATGATAAACGACGCGCCGGTAATAGGCCAGGTCTGTGCGCCGGGCTGGTCGGTCAGCACTAAGTAATAACCTTTAGCGTGCTGCCAGTCGGCATTAGCGGCGGCGGCCTGAAAGCTTTCGATGGACGGTTCCGCAAAATTACCGTCTTTATTTTGCAGCTTAACATGACTCATCTTATTTTGCAGGGCGTAGGCAAATTCCACATAACCGATGGCGCCGTTCACTTTTTTCACAAACGTGGCCACGCCTTCATTGCCTTTACCGGCCACGGCATTGGCGTTAGGCCAGGACGGCGCTTTACCAAAGCCGACCTTTTCTTTCCACTCTTCGGAAACTTTTGCCAGATAGTTGGTGAAAATCCAGGTGGTACCCGAACCGTCCGCGCGGTGCACGGTAGTGATGGCCAAATCCGGCAGCTTTAAACCGGCATTATTGGCGGCAATGGCGGCATCATTCCATTTTTTGATTTTGCCCAGATAAATATCCGCTAAATTCTGCGCCGTTAATTTGATATCACCGGCCTTAAATCCTTCCAGATTGTAAACCGGCACAACCCCGCCGATGACCATGGGGAATTGCAGCAAACCGAACTTTTCAAGCTCTTCCGCTTTGAGCGGGGCGTCCGACGCGCCGAAGTCAACGGTTTTGGCTTTTATCTGAGCGATACCGCCGCCGGAACCGATGGACTGATAATTCAGCCGTACCTTGGTCAGCTTTTCGTACTTGTGCGCCCATTGTGAGTAGACGGGATAAGGGAAGGTAGCCCCCGCGCCGTTGATGGTAACGGTTTGCTGCCCGCTCTTTTCGCCGGAACATCCGCTGAATACCAGTGCTGTAGCGAGTAACAGGGCGCTCATCAAAAGTGCGTTTAAAAATGTTTTCATGTTTTTCTCCAGTACATAAATGTATGTTTGCTTTATAAAAAAACTGTTCTATAGGGTAATTTTTTTTTGTTAG
>JANTHG010000159.1 GCA_024762535.1 Calditrichaceae bacterium | reverse complement strand
TTAATGTTCAGGTTCCCGCTTTACGGCGGGAGCCATTTAACTCAATAAAAATTGGAGTCTTTTTAATGAAAACCAATTCTATTTCAGCCCGTTCCAAATGTTTTAAATCCCTTTCTGCCGGTTTGGGACTGGGCGCTTTTTACGCTTTGTTCATTGTGGCCGGACCCTGGCTTGCCTTAGATATACCAGAAACAGTCCTTACGGTATTTTGGGCGGTTACCAAAGGTGTTATCGGTTTTGGACTGCTGTGTCTGTATCAGACAAATAGGGAACTCAAAAGCGCCATTGCCGGTATGCTGATGATTGTAAGCGTCATTTTTTCTTTGTTCCCAATCCAGATGTTTTTATCCCTTGCAATGGAAGCGCTGGCTATGACCAGTTTAAGTTTGATTCTGTTTGATTTTAATAAATTATTTCCCGGGTTAAAACTTGCGGTGCCGGCCGGACTTCTTTTTCTTGGTGTTGTTTTTAGTATTTTAAACAATTCCATGATGGCCTCTTTGGCAGGATTTGCCTGGCTGTACGGGTTTGTGGTTTCAAGCAGCCGTGTGGGTGTGCTGGCGCGTCTGCGTCCTGCAACAAAAAACGGATAATTTAAACGAACTCTATTGGCTTTTTAGTTAAATCTTTTGATTGCGTAACGGTTAATTGGGGCAGGATAACAGGCTTGTCAAAGTATCCTGGTATCCTGTCTGAATACGGAATGATTGCTACCACAACAATTCAGACACCATCTTTTTACTGAAAACCAACAATTGTTTGACTTCTTCTTAAAAAATAGTTACTTTATGAGTAAAATAATTACTCGTAAAGAACTATGCTCAATTCTCTGATTACATCCGAAACGCGGATTAAACTATTGCTGCGTTTCTTTTTAAATCCCAAAGCCAGCGGTTATTTGCGTCAGCTTTCCAAAGATTTTGGCGAATCCACCAATGGCATCCGTTTGGAACTGAACAAACTATCCGAAGCACAAATGCTTGTTTCGGAAAAAGAGGGCCGTAATAAAGTGTACCGCGCCAACACGTCGCATCCCCTGTTTACTGATATACGCAATATTGTGCTTAAATCCACCGGCATCGATAAGGTTATTTCAAACATTATTCAAAAATTAGGCGATCTGGAAATGGCCTTTATTCGCGGCGATTACGCAGTAGGGCGGGACAGCGGTTTGATTGATTTGGTGTTGGTGGGAAAAAACATCAATACGGCCGAAGCCGAACGTGTGCGTACCAAAACAGAACAATTGATTGAACGAAAAATTGCTTTGATGTACCTGACTCCCGCGGAGTATACTAAACTGAAATCCGTTTTTGCGCAGGAAGCGGTTCTTTTGTTGTACGACAAACAAGAGACTGCAATAAAATGATCAGGTGGGAATATTAATAGGATTTGTAGTAATTTATGAAAATCGGAATGATTCTCGATAAACCGTTCCCAGTGGACGACCGGGTGGAAAAAGAAGCGCTCAGCCTGATTGAGGCCGGTTTTGAAGTGCATTTGCTCTGTTTTACTTTTGGCGATTTACCAAAACGGGAAAACTACAAAGGGATACAGGTGCACCGTGTGTTTATGCCGCAGGCGCTGTACAAAAAACTTTCGGCGCTTATTTTGGTATTGCCGTTTTACAAGCAATTCTGGAAAAAACATATTCGCCGTTTTATAGAAAAAAATAACCTCGAAGTTCTGCATGTGCATGATTTACCACTGTGCGGTGTGGCGCTCGATCTTAAAGAGAAATATAAAATTCCTCTTGTGGCCGATATGCATGAAAACTATCCCATTTTGATCGAAGAGGCTGCGTATGCCAACACATTTTTAGGGCGATTGCTCATCAGCCGTGCACAGTGGCGGCAAAATGAAATCAAGTGGCTCAATCGGGTGGATCGTATTATTGTGGTGGCCGAAGGTATGAAAGAACGATTGCAGAAGATTTTGGCACCTAACCGATTTTTCACTCTGACGCCGAATAGTCCCCATATTGCTAATCTCTTAAAAGAGCAGGAGCCCTCTCCCCGGGTCGAAAACAGCAACAACCGTTTTATTGTATTTTATTTTGGGGGAATAGACAGTATCCGTGGATTAGAAACACTGATTGATGCGGCCGCTATGTTAAAGGATAGAATTCCTGAACTGTTGGTGCGCATTGTGGGCGCCGGTTCTTTATTAGAAAAATTACAGCAGCAAACGGTTATAAGCGGTGTGCAGCAACAGGTCGTGTTTGAAGGGTGGCAACCGGTTAAATACCTGGCTTCATTCATCCAACCGGCGGACGTGTGTGTAATTCCACATATCAAATCACCTCAAACGGATAATTCCAGTCCCAATAAACTTTTCATCTATATGATGTTCCAAAAAGCGGTAATTAGCACCAATTGTCATTCTATTCAGCAGATAATCGAAGAGAATGATTGCGGTCTAATATATCCCAGCGGAAATGCGCCCGCTTTGGCGGAGGCTATTCTCCAATTGTATGGAGATAAAAACAGGCGGAAAGAAATGGGAATCAATGCAGCAAAAGTCGTTCGCCAAAAATACGACTGGAATACCACAGTACAACCACTCATTCAAATGTACAGGAATCTAGAAACATGAAATTAGCCACGATTATCGGAGCGCGTCCGCAATTCATTAAAGCGGCAACGGTCAGCCGCATATTAAAGGATAATCCCCAGATCAATGAAGTCATCATCCATACCGGACAGCACTATGACGCTAATATGTCGGAAGTGTTTTTTAAGCAATTACATATTCCGGAGCCGGATTACAATTTGGAAGTGGGTTCCGCCCCGCATGGCAAACAGACCGGTCGCATGCTGGAACGGATCGAAGAGGTTTTAATCAAAGAAAAGCCGGATTGGCTGCTCACATATGGCGATACCAATTCCACGGTAGCCGGGGCGTTGGCTGCGGTTAAACTGCATATTCCCGCCGCTCATGTGGAAGCCGGGCTGCGAAGTTTTAACCGTACCATGCCGGAAGAAATTAACCGGGTTGCCACGGATCATATCTCGGATCTGCTGCTGGCTCCTACGCAAAACGCCATAGAATTATTAGCCAAAGAAGGCCTGGCAGAAAAAGCGGTGTTTACCGGAGATGTGATGTACGATTCCATTCTCTTTTATTCCAAACAGCTCAGCGAAAAGCACCGTCCTAAACAGATCAACACGCTGGACGCATTTTATCTGTCCACCATTCACCGCCCGGAAAACACGGACAATCCGCTACGGCTGCAGAGTATTTTTAGTGCGTTCTCGGAGGCAGATTTACCGGTTGTGCTGCCTCTGCATCCGCGCACGCGACAGTTGCTTCAGGGCATCCGCTTTAATGATAATGTTAAAATCATCGAGCCGGTGGGCTACCTGCAAATGATTTATTTACTGAAGCACAGTAAAAAGGTGTTAACGGATAGTGGCGGTCTGCAAAAGGAAGCTTATTTTATGGGCAAGCCCTGTATTACCCTGCGCGATCAAACAGAATGGATTGAGACCCTGGATGGAAACTGGAATTTTATTGTGGCTGCGGATAAAGATAAAATTTTAAAATATCTACACGTTTCCGAATTCGGGCCTATTCAAAAAGCTTATGGTGACGGACATGCAGCGGAAAAGATTATTTCAGCAATTCAACTGGCACAGGAAGGTAAATAACCTATGTGCGGTATTGCAGGTATTTTTCATTTGGATGGTGCGATAGTCGATCAACAGCAACTTTTGCAAATGACCCGACTGATTCGTCACCGTGGTCCGGATGATGAAGGATTTGTATTAATGCAGACACAAAGCAGGAAAACTCTGGCTTGCCATCATGAAGAATCCATCCCAGAAATCAAAGAATATACTTCTCCGCTGCTAAATGATTTTAAAGCGGACCTGGCTTTCGGCTTCCGCCGACTATCCATTTTGGATCTGTCTCCCAGAGGACATCAGCCTATGAGCAGTGCGGGTGGACGGTACTGGATGGTGTTTAACGGGGAAGTGTACAATTATCTGGAATTGCGTGCGGAATTGGAGAACAAGGGCTTTTCGTTTAACACGCACTCGGATACGGAAGTCATTCTTGCGGCCTACCAGGCTTGGGGTGCAGATTGTCTGAATCGTTTTAACGGCATGTGGGCGCTGGCCATTTGGGATGTGAAAGAGCGCGAACTGTTTGCCGCCCGGGATCGTTATGGTATCAAGCCGTTTAATTATTTTTTTGACGGCAACACTTTTCGTTTTGGCTCAGAAATCAAACAATTGCTGGGGACACTGATCGACCGTTCACTGAACGAAACCATGATCTACCGTTCCATGAAACTGAATTCCTTTTTAATGTATGGGGATGAGACTTATTTCAAACAGATCAAAACCTTGCGGCCGGCCCATTATTTGCGTATTAAAAACGGTACCTTAAAACTAACACGCTACTACGATCTCGATTCCCGAACTTTCGAAACCTTCAGCAAACCTTTTCCGCAAGCGGTGGAAGCCTATTCCGATTTATTTAAAGATGCCGTTCGTTTGCGGATGCGTAGTGATGTGGAAGTGGGCAGTTGCCTGAGTGGCGGGCTGGATTCTTCGGCTATTGTGGGTTCGGCAGTGGAATTTACCAATAAACGTTTCCAGACCTTTTCCGCCTTCTATAATTTAGGTCCGCAATATGATGAGCGAAAATGGATGGAATTAGTAGCCCGAAAAACAGGGGTTAACAGCCATCTTGTAGAGCCTGCGGCGCAAGATTTTTGGGACGCTTTTGAACATATGACCTTTATTAACGATTATCCGATTACAGGCAGCAGTTTTATTTCGCAGTATTATGTGATGAAACTGGCACGGATGCAGGGGGTAACGGTTTTATTAGATGGGCAGGGTAGTGATGAGATTACCGGCGGATACAATCACACCTTTTACCGCTATTATGCGGATTTACTACGCCATTTTCACTGGCTGAAATTTGCAAGAGAATTTCCGCAATATGCACGATACAATCCCAAAGGTTCCACTGTGGCAAAACTGGCTAAAACACTGTTTGCGGTATTGGCCAAAGAGCCGCGCATCTACCGTGAAGAAGCCAAACACCAGTTAGGCGATTTTTTAACTATCCGACCGGAATCGGAACACTACCTGCAGGAAATCCGGCATATTCCCGGATCGCGTCTGTCGAATTTTCTGTACAATTTGATTGCCCGCACCATGATCCAGACCCTGCTTCATTTTGAAGACCGTAACTCAATGGGCTTTTCTATTGAAAGCCGGGTACCTTTTTTAGATAACCGGTTGGTGGAATTTGCTTTTACCCTGCCCGGATCTTACAAAGTACATGGAAATTTCGGTAAATACATTCATCGGGAGGCACTCAAACAGATTGTACCCCAGGAAATAGCCAATCGTAAAGATAAGGTAAGTTTTACTTCACCTGGTGAAGCGCTGTGGCTTAAAAATGAATTACGGCCCCACGTGGAAGATGTATTGCAGTCTGTTGCATTTCGGCAGCGCGGTATGTTCGATCTTGTTACAATAGACAAGGCCTGGCAGGACTATCTCAATGGAAATGACAAACAGAGCAAAGTG
Source organism: Calditrichaceae bacterium (assembly GCA_024762535.1). GTDB lineage: Bacteria > Calditrichota > Calditrichia > Calditrichales > Calditrichaceae > JANTHG01. The sequence goes on along the minus strand of JANTHG010000159.1, from coordinate 1,746 downwards.
ATTTGGCGGGCCGTGGCCCTGGAAAAATGGTTTAGGGTGATGCTTGATGGGAAAGAATAAACACATGTCTAATTTTAAAATTTTAATGCTCACCAGTTGGTATCCTGATAATACAAATCCCTATGAAGGGATTTTTGTTAAAGAACAAGCCAAAGCTTTGAGTGCCGTGTGTGATCTGACTTTAGTGCATGTCAAAATTGATTACAATGCATTTAGACCATTTTTTTCTTATAAACTAAAGACCAATGACGAAGCGCCTTTTAAAGAGATGCGTTTAAGCGTTTACAGGTCATTTCCTGTGTATAATCAATTGAATTTTTTTGCACTAACTGTCTGGCAATTATACAAACGTTTGAAAACTGAATCGTTCGATGCGATCCACTGCCAGGTATCCTACCCCGCAGGAATTGTTGGTATGATTCTGGCTGGAATGATGAAAATCCCACTTATAATAACCGAGCATTTTGGTGGTTTTACAGGATTGTTTCGCAGTAAAATGCATCGGTATTTAATAATGAAGGCCATGAAAAAAGCAGCCGCTGTCACTACGGTCTCGCATGCCTCTGCTCATATTATTGGGGAGCATATTAAGCGCAAGATAGATGTGATCCCCAATATGATTAACATCGCACAATTCCGGTTACATAAGCGTGAAAGGAAGGGCGGTAAAATCGTTGTTGGCTTTCTGGGAGGGTTGAATACGAATGTTAAGGGCCTAGATATTTTATTGGAAGCTACAGCCAAACTGAAAAATCCTGATTTGTTTTTGAAAATTGGCGGTGACGGGATTTTATTGGAATCGTATCAAAAGCGGGCAAACGCGTTAGGTATTGATGAACAGTGTGAGTTTTTAGGAATCATTCATCCCAATGAACGGCAAACATTTTATGAAGGTATTGATTTTTTTGTTTTGCCCAGTCGCCGTGAGTCCTTTGGAATTGTGTTGTTAGAAGCTCTGGCCTGTGGTAAACCGGTTCTGGCCAGCCGTTGTGGCGGTCCGGAAGATATAGTGCATGCAGAGAATGGTCTATTGGTGGAACCTGAAAATGTGGAAGCGTTATCAAGCGGTTTGCAGAAAATGGTAATTCAATTGGATTCGTTCAGGCCTCATGAACTTAGAACGGATGTTCAGGTAAAATTTGGCTCAGACGCTTTTGTGAAAAGAGTACTCTCGGCATATACAAAAGTGATACACAAGGAAAACGTATGAAAAAACCAATTTTTATTTTGGGTTGTTCCAAATCAGGTACATCCTTATTACGAAACCTGTTAGACGGACATCCTGATTTATTTGTAGTACCGACCGAAGCACATTTTTTTCAGAATACGAAATATTGGGTAAATTATGCTTTCCGTAGTACCCGACCCAGGCAACTGACCATTAAAGAAAAGAAAAGTGAGCTCCTCAATTGGATTCAAACGGTCAATTCTGTTGAAGATTCGGTTTCTGATGCGTTTACCAAAGGGCGGTGGCAGGTGAAACGAGTTGAGCAGGTACTAAATGACGGAAAGGCCCGAACAGATAAAGAGTTGATGAATCTTTATGTTAAAGCCATGTATTCCGGACTATATGGAAAAAATATGCCGGAACACTTACGATTAGTAGAAAAATCGGTTGAAAATGCAGAATTTGCTTTAGAATTATGGCGTATGTATCCGGATGCCAGATTCGTTCATATTGTTCGAAATCCCTATTCCAATATGGTAGCTTTGCGTAAATATGTTCAGTATACTCATCATAAGGAA
>JANTHG010000158.1 GCA_024762535.1 Calditrichaceae bacterium | reverse complement strand
TATTGTAACGCCGGGAATAAGACCTGGATTAAATCGTGATATAGAAAAAGATGACCAGAAACGGGTCGCAACCGCAAAACAGGCTATTATAAACGGCGCCGACCACGTTGTGATCGGTCGCCCCATAAACACATCCCCCGACCCTGTCCATACCATAGAAATAATACAAAAAGAAATAGCCGACGGTCTTAACCGGCTGACAGGATAGTAAATATCCGGGTTATGCCCAACCCACTGAAGTGCAATAAAACAAAGGGCTCTCAGGACTTTTTTTAGTACCCCTCGGAGTTCAGGAGGTTGTCCGAGAAGAGGTATTTTTTCTCAAATAAGGTAAGCGCCGGACTCCGAGGCATTTTGAAAAATAAGCGCAGTGCGCTCAATCAGACCTACGGTTTGGGTGCCGCCACCATATATGGAGAAGTTAGCAAAAATTAAAACAAAAAATTGTTTAGACAATGGCCGTAAGCGCCTAATTTTGTAAAACGGGGTATCCAATTAGCGCAAGTAGGGGCACCCCTTGTGGTTGCCCTTGTTGATGCATGTACCAATTCGCAGGTAGGGCACCCACAAGGGGTGCCCCAACAGGGCTGCGGTGTGTAACCTCAATCCTCGGCGCCCAGCGCCAAGATACCCGGTGCAGACCTACGGTTGAGTGTCGCCACCGCATATGGAGAAGTTACCAAAAATTAAAGTAAAAAATTGTTTAGACAATGGTTTTAAGCGCCTAAAACGTAACGACTCACGGGTTAAGCGCCATAATTGCGCTTTCCTCCGTAATTGTAACCGGATACTGGGTACCGAAGATTTTTATGATCAGGCCGGTGCAGCGTATTAGTCATACGTAGCCGGAATGATCGCGAAAAGATCCGGTACCATGTGAGCAGTTAGCTAAAAGCTAGTATTAACCGTACGTAAGCGCATTTCCAGCTCTTCGGCTGAAATGTCTTTTCCAATTATATAAACCGGGTAACTAGAAAGAGGTATTTCCCTTGAAAATATCAGATCAGCCATGAAATCATAAGCCTGTATATTGGAGTTTCCCAGAGCTACTTGAGGAGCTTTATCCGTATCCGTAGCCCAGGCAACAACGACGAGATCATCTTTCGTTTTAAACAAATATGATTTAATCCCATCATCTAAAAATATTTCTTTCAAAAATATTGAATTAGATGGAAGCAGTTCCGAAAAGACCGCAATGGCGGGATAAATTTTTCTCGGTTCTCCACCATATTCAAAGAAAACTCCCAGAAGGTTATCTCTGTTCAGCCTGCTTGTTTTACCTGCATGAAAGAAAATTTTTTCGACACCATTTGCTCTTGCCATTGTTGCAAACCTTACAGCATAGGCTGCCTGTTCCTTTTCACTTTTCAAAGGAGAAATCGGTCTATTAAAAGTAGGCGGCAATTTTGCAAAATCATCATCAGCATAATAACCAAACTCGGTTATCCATATCGGTTTCCTGGAGCCATATTTTTCCATAAGAGAATTTAGCTCTTTCAGTGGTTTTTCATATTGCTCCGGAGTGGCAAGCTCAGGATAACAATGTACTGTAATAACATCACAAAAATCCAAAATACCCTCTGCAAAGATTTCTTTAAAATTATCCAGCAGCTGTTTGCTTCCCAAACCGCGAAACCCCACTAAAACTTTACCCTGGGGATCGGTCTCTTTTACGGCATGCCAGGCTGCTTTTGACAAAAATACGTAGTCCTGTGCTCGATAACCCTTTTTTCTTGGCAAAGAATAGCCAAGCGGTTCATTGAGTATTTGCCAGTAATTAATATGGTCTTTGTAATGCTTCACAATAATTTTCACATATCCAGTGAAATCATCAATGCGTCTCGGCATATAAGACATTTCCACTCTCTGTGAACGAAAACTTGAGTTAAATTCCATAGCTGACGGCGCACTAGAAGACCATTCACTCGATGGTAAAGGTATCAAGCCCAAAATGTTCATATCAGCCTGAATAAGTCGATTAATTTCCTTATCGCTTGTAAAAAAATTAATTTTCCCTTTTTCCGGCTCAATTTCCTGCCACTTAAGAGACCAGGTTCTGCACCAATCAATTCCCCCTGCGTTAGCAAGTTTCAAAATATTGAACTTGCCATACCCATGATTAATACCAAACATAGATTTTGCCGAACTTCGAGGCGGCACTACCGCCATACGTATCTTTTTCCGGCTAACCACGGCACCACTATTGCTAAGAGTCGCGGTTATTGAATAAAAATTGGTCGGCAATACCCCTAAATTAATCTTTTCCGCCAAGGATACCTTCGGCAAAACTGATTTTTTGAGTAATATGCTTTTAATCTTGTTCCCGTAAAAATCAAAAAGCTCCAGATCACACTTTATATGTTGAGAATGAGCCCCGACATTCCAAAAAGAGGTCAACAGCTGAACCGACTCTCCATGGGTAAATATATTCCCCGGCTTCTCTATGTGTAAACCCATCTCCAAAGGCTGCGCCTGCTCATAGTCATTAACCTTGCTACCTTGCTCAAATTGAATGTTGTCAATCCATAATGTGCCTTTTCCACGCCTGGACACATTTAAATCAGGGCCGATCACCACAAAACAATAATCACTTTCAGGTTTCACCTTAACAAAATAGCGCTTCCAGTCAGTGGTCAATTTTTTCTTTTTCAAATTAAATGGCTTTAGCAGAAAGTTTTTTATGCCCATTTCAGCAATCAGACCAGGCCGGCCGGCTTTTAAGTAAGCCGACAAAACATATTCTTTTCCCTTTGTAACATGAATCCATCCAACATTAGCAAGCAATGGATCTTTAATTTTTTTTTGGACAGCAAAAAAATGATCAAAATTATATTCAGGAATAGCATCAATGCTCAAATCGATTTTCATGCTTTTACTATCCTGAAAAACTTTGTCCATATCAATGGATCCAACAAGTTCATCCAGCCCGCCATAGCTCCCGAGATGCTCTGCCGTAACCGAACCCCATCCATCCAGCCCGCACTCAAAGCCGCTGTTCGGCACCAAATTTTTACCATCACCAACAGAAAGGATATTGCCCGGCTTTCTACTTTCAGCAACTTCCTCTTCAAGTTTCACATCATCCAGCCAGAAAACTCCAGTCTCGCGAAACCAAAACTGGAGTCTGCTGTTGACGGAACAATCCTGCTTCGGCTTAAAGACATAACTATATTTTTTCCATTGTTTTTCGGGAACCTGAAACATGACACTCAAGCCACATTGACCGCCTTTTTGGGAATTTCGTATAGCTACTGATGCTGTGCCGGTTTTCATTTCTTTTTGCTTAGCCCAAAATGTTAACCTGTACAATTTGCTTTTTTTTAGAACCGGTAAACCTTTTTCCTGAGTCAACATACAATGAGCATTTGAACCGACATCAGCAAATTCCAGGGCGCGAACTTGAGCAGAGTAACTACCAGTATGACCATCATCCAACTTCAACTCCTGCCTTACTCTCCATGAACCTCTCAGGCACCATGAGTCAGGCTTATAATCTTTATCCAAGTCGAGCTCAAATTTTCCGTTAGTTACTAAATTCCCTTGACTTGCGCAGACGATTTGAGCATTTAGGCCGACAAACAATAATCCCAAAAGCACGGCTCCCCCAAAAGACTCAAGAAAATTCTTCGCCATACAAGTGATCAAAAAAATAAATAAATTTTTTTTTCGGATGACATTCAGCATTTCACAACTATTTGCAGCACTGGGCCGGTTGGGGCGACAGCAAAAACGACAAGGCTCTCCGGCGGCAATCCCGTAAACCACACTTTTGCCATTTGTTTAAATTACCAGGACAAAACTCTATACCCAAAATAGGTCATTAATTCTTTATCTATCAATTTATTTATATTTGAAACAGCTTCCTTTGATAATTTTTCACGCCATTTTTCTGATAAATAATAATCTCTGTAATAAGAGCTGTCTTTGCTTTGATCTTTAGTAGAACGTTCATAATTGATAAACTCGACAGCCTTTCTTTCGATAGAATATTTCCGGCTGATATTCTCTATAATCGCCTCCGGGTCTTTAAAAATATCTTCGGTCGTTACGTGTATAACCTGATTGCTATCCAGCTGAAGATATGATTTGTTTTTGATATTCCATAACTCTATTGGGCTAGACAATACAGTATTATGAATATTATCTCTGCCGATTGTTTTCCATTGGCACTGAAGGAACTCTTCAAAGCTAAGGTTGTCTTTATAATATTGGTGATAAGGTCTACGATACAAAGACAGCAACCAGGAATAGGGATTTTTGGTAATAGTTAGAAATACCAAACTAGAACTGGTTAATTTATATTTATTAAGCTTTTCTTGAGGTTTGACGCACGTATGTTTCCAGCCCAGATTTTTTCCATAAGTAAAATAAAAATAAATATCTCGTACTAATTCATTACCCGGCATAATTTTCTGAATCTTCGTGACAATCGGCGGAACAACTCCGGGAACTTCCTTTATATTGAGATTTAGCTTAATAAGCTTACTCATATAATTGGTATTGGTGTTTCTCTCACCGTAAATCTTTATCAGTTTTTTCATATTTTTTCAGATAGCCGCTGCCCGGCAATAACAACAAACATGATAGAAAAACAAGTAGTTAAGTACTTTACTTTCTTTCGTCGTAACTGCTCGGAAGGGCACCAGATCTTTCCACGATTAGTCCGGCTTACATATGACTAACCCACTAAAGTGGAAGTGGACTTAGAATTTTTAGGATAAGTGCCTTGGAGTAACTCGTAGTAAATAGTTTCAAAATAACGTCTCCATTTTCTTGTTTTTTGTTACAGATTCTCTGGAGTAAGGCACTAATACGCTGCGCCGGGCCTAATCGCAAAAATCTCAGATACCCTGTAAACATAACCGTTCACCAGGGAATAAATCTTTGCAATATTTAAATCTCTAAGCGTTTACCAGTGCCTTAGATTCGTTCATTTGGAGTCTCATTCTTCGCTTACCTGTGCCTGCGCAGCATACTTGTGCTATTCGAGAAGGCCCAAACGGGCGAATATGAGGTGCCGGTGAACGCTTACTAATATCCCAGCCTCTCCATTGTCGAACCGCAGATTGCATCAAATTGTCGCTTCTGTTGCTCCGACCAAGCACTATGATGTGGAAATAAATAATTTCGGCTAATATTTTTGGGTTTACCTGTTTCAATTTTCCACATTTGGAAACTTATGCCATCGGATAATGCTTTAGGAATTTGCTGTAGAAACAAGTCATATGAACTTATAATATCATCAAATCTTATAATTGACAGATCGTATTCCAGTAAAAAATCATTAGTATAAGCCCAATACCAACAAGCCTTTGCAAAACGATCCATTTCCTCCCATTTTTCCCGATAAGGGTCACCAACTTGTGGTTTTATAACCCAACTGTGCCCCTTTTTATTATGAGAAGAAAAAACATCTCTATTCATCATGGAACGTACAACAAGACGACCATCTCGAACGATATGCAGAATTTTCGGCTTCCATAAAATACTTAGCGCATCAACATGGTAACGGAGGTAACTATTAGATTCACAATAAATACCGGCTTTTGCTAACAGCAATCTCCTGGCTATCAATAACTTTCGATACCCCCGGAAGTAGTCAAATGCTGCTGTTTTATTATTTACGGCCTGAATTAACGCCTGTTTATCCCCAAGCGCTTCATGATATGCGGCAACTTGAGGGATTTTATCAAAAAGTCGGGCTAAAAATGTAGTGCCGGATCTGCCCATTCCCACAATAAAAAAAAATTTTTTCCCTTCTATAATGCGGCTGAGATGCTTATCTAAATAAATAGCGGCAATTTTTCCGGTCAGCCTCACTGCGGAATTAAAAATTTTTATATCATGTAGTTTATGAAGAATTTTTCCGGTCATAATTGCATTTTGAAATAAATCAGTTGCCGATTCTCGTCTGAACTGGAAAATTCCATGAGGCATTATTCTCTTGATGGATCATCTCAAACTCAGATATAGCCCATTGCCATCGCTTGTCAGCGGAATTCACCACAGGAGAGGCTTTTTTCGCTATCTCAGCAAAATTAATTTGTGGGAATTCCAGTCCCAGCCACTCACACAATCGATGCATTATGCTATTTGGATTGAGACAAACATCCTCATACCGAATAACTGCCAACCGGTTTGGAGGAATCACTTCGCGAAAAGCCTCAACAGCCTTGACGGAGTCATAGCACGTCAACATCAATTTAAACCAGAATGGATGTCTTTTAAATCTTGCGTATTGAGAATTTGCTTTTAATAAATGTTGAAAAACTAAATCCTGAGACCAATTTCCCCCAGACGATTTAATGCCCGCTTTTCTCAAAAAAAAGCTAACTTGCCTGCTTCTTTCTTTTATTTCAAAAATAGCAGGATCTTTTTTCACAAGGGAACTCACTACCCCTTCCGGATTACGGACGATCCAAATAAATTTAGCATCCGGGAAAGCGGCATAAATATTTTTTAAATGATAATTTGCTCGAACCGGCTGTATTAATACTTTTTGAGAGGAATCAAACAGGTACTTCAAATAATTGGTATGGTGTGGGCTCCAAGCTGCTTCTTCTATCTCCTGTTCTATGGGAAAAACCGGCGCACCCAGAGGCTCAAAATGGGTGTTGAGAGACTCGCCCAACTTTTTAAATTCCGCATATACCGACTTCGTGTCAATGTCAACCTCTGTTACCCCTGTCCATTGTGGATGATTTATTAATTTTGGATGAAACGGCTCATAATAGCATCGAAGCTCGGAAATCGAACGAAATAACTTAAAAGCCATTGTCGTTCCATTTCGCCTTTGCCCAAACAAAACAATTTTCATTTCAAATATCCAGTCATTTAAATCACCCCATGTCCGAACATTTACGGCATTGAAGTTCTTATTCTACGCCAAATTGTCAAGTAGTAAAGACAACTGACCACAAGTAACACTCCAACCTGTAGCCAATCTTCCCTAACAATTACGCATACTTTATATATTAAAAAAAGAAACATCAGTTGTAAGCATAGATATTTTATTGATTTAAAAACTAAATTATTTAGATCAATTCGAGATAAGTACAAAATAAACCAAACATCAATGACCCTTAAGACAATTGCCGAAATTGCATAAAGACCAAGTGTGAGGATTATTTTTTCAGTCATGCCTCCAACAATTAATATTACGGCAAAAACTACAGCCCTTGTTATATTAAAGGCGAAAGCTACTTCTTGTTTTTCAAATACAGCATAAAGGGGGCCAAAAGTAGCATTGATAAACAACATCAGGCCTAAAGGAGCCAGAATTTGCACGTACAGACCTGTCATGGCCCATTCTTTTCCAAG
>JANTHG010000157.1 GCA_024762535.1 Calditrichaceae bacterium | reverse complement strand
ATGCCAAATACGGCGGCTAATTCCTGTTCCTGTTCGGTATTCACTTTGTACACGTGCAGTTTACCGGCAAATTCATCGGAGAGCTCTTCCAGAATCGGCGCTACCATTTTACAGGGCTGGCACCAATCTGCGTAAAAATCGATGATACACGGTAAATCACCTTCGTATTTCCATTCCTGATTTTGTTCGTAATTGAATACTTTGCTCAAAAAATCTGCTTTGGTTAAATGAGTTGTCACTAAATCCTCCGTTTTCTGTATTTCTTTTTTTCGTTGCTTTCGGTTATTAATTGATTCTTTGATGTAAAAAAAAATCAAAGGATACTTTTTTAAACTAAATCCTCTTAAAAATATTCCATTCTACTTTCGTTTTATACAGGATGATAATTACATAAGAAATGTTAGATGTTAGATTTTAAATTTTGAATGAAGGTGGGCAGGCTGTTTTGATTTGACTTTGTTTTACGAAACCCATAAATTTGTGAGCTCAAAATAATGCCGGAGTGGTGAAATTGGTAGACGCGCTGGACTCAAAATCCAGTTCCCCTTGGGGAGTGTCGGTTCGAGTCCGACCTCCGGTACGACAAAGCCCTTGCACATCTGCCTGGGCTTTTTTTATATCACGATTCAATCTTAATTTGGAGGTTTATATGCGTACTTTATTATCAGCGTTATCCATATTTTTACTACTTTCTGTATTTGCCTGCCAGAAACCGGACCAAACCCAGACAAATGCTACCCTGCCCAACGGTGTACGCAGCGGCGTAGTGGAAGAAACCTTGCAGGCAACATCCTACACGTACATTAAATTAAAAGAGGCGGATGGCGAGCACTGGATTGCCGTTACCAAACGTACATTAGAACCCGGCACAACCGTGTATTACAAACCGGATTTGGAAATGAAGGATTTTGAAAGCAAAGACCTGCAACGCAGCTTTTCATCCATTTATTTTGTATCTGCCATCAGCGACCAGCCGGATTTAAATGCCGACACAAAGGGAATGAGCATGGGAAGCAGCCATCAGGAAGCGCCCGCCCCTGCCAATATTTCTGTAGAGCAGCCCAAGGACGGCATTTCCATCGCCGAATTAGCCAAAAACCGGGCGTCCTACGAAGGCAAGATTATCAAAGTGCGCGGACAGGTTACCAAATACAATCCCAATATTATGGGGCGGAACTGGGCCCATATTCAGGATGGCACCCAAGAGGGTTCTGTGTTTGATTTAACCGTAACAACCAATGATGACGTAGCCAAAGGCCAAACCGTTACCTTTGAAGGTAAAATCGTTTTAAACAAAGATTTTGGCGCCGGCTACAAATATGCCATCATTATGGAAGAGGCAAAGGTGATCCAATAGATTCCACCAAATTTAGAAATTTACAGCCTTGTCTCTTACTACATCCAGTTTGTAAATAGAATCTACTGTAAATATGGGGACTGCAAGATCCGGATCATCCACAAAGACGACTTGCACCCCTTTTTCCAATTCCGAAATGGATTTCACCTGTACCCTGTCCGGCCCCACATGCCTGTACACTTTTGTGTTATGATAGGGCAGGAATCCCTTTACGGTTGTGGCGAATAAATAACCGTCTCGCTCTTCAACTACCGCATAAAATCCATATAAACAATCGATCTTCCATTTTTGCATAGTGTTGGCTCCTGTTTAGTAAAGAATTTCTGTTTTCCCCAGGCATTTAGAAAAAAATATTTACTATCTTATAACCATTACCTTTTTAGTGATGGTTGTCATCCCATTTTGTAAAACTATAAAATATAGTCTGCTTGAAACAATATTATTATATTCATCTTTTCCATCCCAGAATACATAAGAATAACCACTCATTTACGAGTTTAATTAATATTCTTTTATCAATTATAATGCCATTTTGGTTTCAACCATTTTTATTGTTAAAATGAATAAACCTGTTGAAATCCTTCAACATCACCACTCCCCTCCGTTGATTATTTTCAACATTTTGCAGGGCGTTTCCCATTTGTACCTGCTTCCGTTTTGGTAACTGTAGAATAAAGCCACTGTCCGGGAACATTCGGAATGGGTGCCCAGAATACCCGGAATTGTCCACTCAGTCATCAAGCCTTAAGCCCGACCAAACTAAAGCGCATTTTAGAATAGTCTTGACTTTTCTAAAGTTTGCTTTATATTAGTCACATGAAAAGATACCTCGAAGACGCCTTATATCCCGATCTAAAAGAAAAGATCGTTTTCTTATCCGGCCCAAGACAGGTTGGCAAAACCACCCTTGCCCGGAGTCTTATATTTACGCAGACCTACCTTAATTTTGATTCGCTCAAAGATAGGCGGATTATTAAAAACGAAGAATGGAACAGAGACGCTGAGCTTGTTATTTTTGACGAACTTCATAAAATGAAAAAATGGAAATCATGGATTAAAGGGATTTATGATACGGAAGGCATCCCCCCGGCGCTGCTGGTAACCGGTTCCGCCCGGCTTGACATATACAAAAAAGGCGGCGATTCCCTGGCCGGTCGATATTTTTCTTACCGTCTTCACCCTTTTTCCGTAAAAGAAGTCTGCGCCTTTAGCGATATACCTCCTGACGAAGTCGTCCGGCGCCTCATGTTGTACGGCGGCTTCCCAGAGCCCTTCCTTAAAAATAGCGAGGTCTTTGCCAAACGCTGGAGAAAATCACATTTGGAAACCATTATTCGGGAAGACCTGTTGGATCTGGAAAAAGTAAGGGATATCAAATCCATTGAACTGTTAATTGATTTGCTGCGCACCCGCGTCGGTTCCGTTGTATCCTATCAGTCTTTGGCGGAAGACCTGCACGTTTCTTCACCAACTATAAAACATTGGCTGCAGATTCTTGAAAACCTCTATATCATTTTTCCTGTCCGAACCTATCATAAAAATATTACGCGCAGCATTTTAAAAGGGACTAAATACTATTTTTACGACACAGGAGCAGTAGAAGGGGATGACGGTGCGAAACTGGAGAATCTTACAGCCTGCGCTTTTATTAAAGAATTGCAGTATTTGGAAGATTCCACCGGAAGCCGCTGCGCCTTACATTATCTTAGGGATAAAGAAAAAAGAGAAGTTGATTTTCTAATTTCAGTGGACAACACCCCCAGGTATATTGTGGAGATAAAATTAAGCGACGAATCCTTCTCACCGGCGCTTTTTCATTTTAGCAAACGCTTGCCTGCTGCAAAAACCGTCCAGATCGTATTGCATTTACGGAAGCAAAAAACAAAAAATAACGTAAATATGTTCCCGGCCACGGAATTCTTAAAAAACTTAAACTTTTCTTTGTAAAAGGATTTTGTAATGAAAGTACGCCGCCCAAATGCCCTGTATATTGGCCTGTTTTCGCTTGCTTTGCTGCTGTCTTCAATAATCACCCTGGCCCTGTATTTTAAACTGACGCCCTGGCAAATGGAACTCATCCAAACGGAGGGGGCGGGTTATAAAGTGCCCTATGAATTCCGCGATTTAAACCACGACGGTTATTCCGAATGTGTCCACTTGGCGAATGATCCGGATCGTACCGTTCATTACCTCTCTTTCTACAACCACCAGGGCGCCATTATCGACCAGTGCAATACCGCTGAACCGATTTTCCCGGACCAGATTTTTTACGGAGATTACAGCGGCGACGGTTTTGACGAATGTTTTGTTTTTACAACCAAACAGGATTCCGTTTTTCTGTACGTATTCAATATAATTAAGCAGGAAACAGTGCTGAATCGTGAATTTGTTATCAACATTCCCCAAGAGCATCCGTTTTACAGGATTACCGCAGCCGGGCTATATGATATCAATAACGATTCCTGGAAAGAACTGTTGTTTACTCTGCATCCGGGCCCGGCGCCAAAGCCGCGCGGACTTTATGTTTTTGATTTGAGTACAAAAAAAATCAGTAATCGTTTTGAAAATCATTCCTCAAAAGATAATTTTTTACTCTATGATTTAAGCGGCGACGGCCGGGACGAAATCATCGTTATGGGTAAAGCCAACGGCAACGGATCGGACAACGTTCCGTTTTCCGATTTTAAAAACTGGGTCTTTATCTTAGACCATCATCTAAAGGACCGTTTTCCGCCGCTTCCTTACGGTTCTTATCCATCCGTGGTTAGAGCTATACCGGTCCAGATTCAGGATAAACCTTACCTGCTCATAGCCCATTTCCGGGCAGGACCAAAATTCGTCCAAAAACCGCTGGGCATCTACTTAGTGGACAGCAACGGCCGCTTTAAACGCCGCCAGTATTTTGCCATCCAAAATATGGCAGGGCTGTATATAACGCCGGATAACGCGGAAAACCCTCATCAATTATTCATAACTTTTGATAATGATAAATTAGCGCGCTATGACATTGCGGCCAATACCTTAACCCTAAAAGAAAATGCTTTTAGCAATGCTCGAAAAATTCGTGGACAAGATATGGATCTGGACGGGAAGGCGGAACTTCTTATCGAATCGGAAAACGGGGTTGGGATATTTGATCAGGATTTGACGCTTTTTGCTAAAAAAGAGTTACCCGGGCCCGTTCATCTTTCCTTTCGCCTGCGCGGTCCCAACCTGCCCCCGGAAATCGGCGTTCGCACCACGGATCATTTTTACCAGTATCAGGCCACAGGCAATCCGCTTTTTAAATGGCTACCGCTTTGGTTTATTGTATTTTTTATTTCCATAGGCGCATTGTTGATGGTTAGCAACGTGGCCTTTACCAGAGCGCTTACTTTTTTCAACTATTTTATTTACTCGATAAAAGAGACTTCTACAGGTATCGTTCTTTTAAAACCGAATGGCCGGGTCTATTATTTTAACGCCGCGTCACAACACTATTTAGACCGGGGTAACCCCCTGAAAAACAAACCCTATCACAAAGTTTTTACCACCTATCACGAAATCAGCGATAAGATTGCCGAATGCATACAAAGCGGTAAAGCGGTTCAAAGTGAATTTATCCTCAACAAAGAAAAGATGCGTGTAAAAGGTGAAATCCGGGTCATCCCCTTCAAAACAAGCTTTAACTATATCTACGCGTACCTGCTGGAAATCAAAGATTTTACAGAACCGGTATTGACTGACCGCCACCGTGTTTGGAGCCGAACCGTTCAAAAAATGGCGCACGACATCAAAACGCCAATCGCCGCTGTTCAGCTCAACCTTGAAACCCTGCAAATGAAAATCACTGAATTGCACGCTCTGGCAGCCAAAGAAACGGAAGCTGATTTTATTCTAATCCAAAAAGAGCTGAGCCGTGTTAATGAATTAACCCGACAGTTTCTTAAATTTTCTAATCTGGAAAAGCCAAACTTTAAAGCGCTGAGTTTAACCGAAATCATCCAAAGAGTAAAGTCGCATTTTCTAACCTATTTTAACAACCGGCTTACCCTGGAGCTGCAAATCGAAGAGGTTGCGGATGACTTTTCGGCGGACGAAAAGCAGTTGGAAATCCTGTTTCAGATTTTTATCGAGAATGCCATCGATGCGATGAAGGGAACAGGTAAAATCATTATTTCCGCCCATTCAGAGAGCGATTTAATCCATCCCGAAGCCGAACACATCGTCATAGAGGTAGCAGATAACGGTCCTGGCATAGCTCAGGAACACCAAAACAAAATATACGAACCCTATTTTACCACTAAGAACGAAGGCAACGGTATGGGACTTACTATTGCCCATAAAATTGTGTCTGACCACCAGGGGAAAATGGAATTGATCTCTAAAAAAGGATTTGGCGCCGTGTTTCGAATGATTTTGCCCAAAAAGCCAACAGAAAATTTATTGGCATAAACTTTGTACTAAGCAAAGTAATTTGTGAGCAAAATGGAGTAAAACATGTACAATATTCTTGCAATAGATGATGACGAACATTATTTGGAAGCGCTTCAAAATTTCTTAAAATTTAAAAATTACACTATCGTCTGCGCAGCCAGCCCCTATAAAGCGTTGGATATTTTGAAGGAATCCTCGTTTGATTGTATTTTGTCGGACGTCAAAATGCCGGGTATGGATGGACTTGAATTGCTTAGCGAAATTAAAAAACTACACCCGGCTATTCCGGTTATCATGATTTCGGGACAAAGTACCATTTCAATTGCTGTGGATGCTATCCAACACGGCGCTTATGATTTTATCGAAAAAGCGTCTCCATCCAGCCGCATCATCGTAACAATCGACAAAGCGATTGAAAAGAAAAACTGGTCCATCGAGAGACAGAATCTCTTGATTGAAGTTTCAGAAAAATACCGGCTGATTGGCAACAGCTCTGGAATGCAGCACGTTTTTGGCCAAATTCAGATGGTAGCGCCAACAGATTCGAAAGTACTTATCCTGGGTGAAACCGGCACGGGAAAAGAACTTGTCGCCCGGGCCATTCACCATAACAGTCCGCGTAACGGCCAAAAATTTGTTCCGGTAAATTGCGCTTCCATTCCGGAAACATTACTGGAAAGCGAATTGTTTGGTCATACAAAAGGCAGTTTTACCGGCGCAATCAGCGATAAACCCGGTAAATTTATGCTGGCCAACGGAGGTACCCTGTTCCTCGATGAAATCGGTGATTTGTCCCTTTCACTTCAGGCTAAACTGCTACGAGTTTTGGAAGACAGCGAAATTCAAATGGTTGGCAGTAACAAAACCATTAAACTTGATATTCGCTTCCTTTCCGCAACCAATAAAAACTTAGAGGCCATGATCGAAGAAGGCACTTTCCGGCAGGATTTGTATCACCGTTTAAATGTTATTTCCATTAAAATCCCTTCTTTAAATGAACGGCGACAAGATGTACCTCTGCTGGCTGAATATTTTCTTGAACAATACGCTAAAAAGTACAACAAACAATTGTTGAGCTTTTCTCCTCAGGCCATAGAAATTTTAAAAGAATTTGACTGGAAAGGAAATGTCCGCCAGTTAAAGAACATCATTGAAAAAATAAGTATTCTTACCCGGCAGCAAACCGTTCGGGTGCAGGATGTTTTTATGGCTCTGGAAATGGAATCCAGCCAGATCCCGGCCTATCATATACCTAAAACTCTGAAAGATGCCACACAGCAGTTCGAAAGAGATTATATTTACAGGAATTTAGCGCAAAACGATTGGAAAATGCAGCAGACCGCGGATATTCTTGGCATAGACCGTACAACCCTGTTTAAAAAAATTCAACAATACGCCATTAAAAAACCTTCTGCTCAGCCTGAACAGAACTAAAATAAATCTTACAGCTGCGTAACCAGCCACATAATGAACAGGCCCACAAAAAACGCGAACAAACGAATTATTCTGTCCTGACCATCGTGATGGATTTCCGGCAGAAGATCATCGGCCGCCACATGCAAAAAGGTACCTGCCGAAAATGCAATTAAGAATCCGATAACTTCTG
>JANTHG010000156.1 GCA_024762535.1 Calditrichaceae bacterium | reverse complement strand
AAGTTAATTATATTCAAACACTACGTTCCAATGGAAATAGCCAACCAATTTATATTTTGCAAAAAGAATTTTCAGGTGCATCTGCCGAAAAACTTCAAAGTATAACGGATTGTATTCTGTTTGAAAGCCAGTCGTTGTCCTCCCCAAAAATCGAATATATCCTTACGCTTATTAAACAGCGCTTTGATAATTCAAGTGTGCCGAAGATAATTGAGCATCCCGTTTTCCAAAATATTCCTATTCCAACTTTGTATGTATCGATTGAGGGAAAAATTGAAAATGCAAACAGGGCATTTTTAAGCCACTTTAAATACAGCGAAGAATATTTGAAGAGTCTGAACATCCAAGCATTAATTCCGGGATTGGAAACAGAATTGGCAGTTTCGCGAAAGCAGAAGCGTTCACTTAAAACCGAATTGTCTATTGCTGAACCAGATGGAAATATGGTGCCATGTCATATACATCTGTTTTCTTCGTCTCATCCAGACCATTTACTATGTCTTATAGAAGATTTCACAGCTATTACAAAACAGCGCCAAAAATTAGAGAATCTTGAAATCACCTTTAAAAAATTTGATCGTATATTGAATCGTATTACAAAAAGTGCAGCCCAGACAGATGAAAAAAAACAGGTGTGTTCTGCTTTAAAAGATGTCCTTTCCTGTGACAGGGTTGAACAGATTAGCATTGGGGAAAGGGGCATTACGGACTTACAATTTAGTATACCGGAAATGTCCAAAGATGATGAAGAGATTTTTAAAATACTTGCCCAACGGATTGTAGAGAGTGAAACCTTTTCGATTTATAGTGGCTCAACCGGCAACTTTAAAACAATCATAGCCTTTCCTCAAATTTCTGATTCCAAGATAATCGGGTTGGTATTTGCTTTTTATTATAATTTTATTGAGCCCGATCCGTTTAAAGTTCGTTTAGCTTCTTTGTTGACCCAGGTATGTATTTTAAGTATGTCTTGGCAAAATGTAATGCAAACAGTGAAAAAATCCGAAGGCCATTTTAAGGCCTTAGTCGAAAATGCTCAGGACGGCATTTATCAGAGTGCCCCTGATGGACATCTGATTTATGTTAATCATGCTCTGCTTAAAATGTTGGGATATCACACATTTGAAGAAATGCAGGAAGCTGCTGTTCACAATCAATTATATGCTATTCCCGAAAAGCGAGCAGAATTTAAAGCAATGCTTGAAAATAGCGGAGTTGTTTATAATTTTACCGAAAAGCTCCGAAGAAAAGATGGGTCTTATATTTCTGTAATTGAAAATGCTCATATCATTTATAAAGAAAAGGAATCTGTTATTTATGAGGGCATTATTCGTGATGTAAGTGAAATCAAAGAATTAGAAACAAAAATTCAGGTTGAGCATAATTTTGCTCAGGAAATTATTGATAAAGCGCCGGTTTTAATTTTTGCCGTAGATCAAAAAGGTAAGCTGGTTCTCTGGAACCGAAAAGTCGAAGAAGTGAGCGGTTATACCAAAGATGAGATAATGGATAAAGCAGAACTTTTTTCTAAATTATATCCCGATAAAGACTATCTTAATAAAGTTCTTACTCAAACCAACCAACAGTTAATCGGAACATTAGACCACCCGTTAATGTTTCGCTTAATCAATAAAAACGGGCAAAAGCGTGAAATTAGCTGGACAAGCAAACAGATTCGATCGGCTATCCTGGGAAATCTGGAATTAAATTTTGGACAGGATTTAACTCGTTTGGCTCTTCTTGAAGAAAATATTTACGATGCGTACAAAGCAGAAGTTTTAAATAAATTGAATACTAGTTTAGCGGAGCGTTTTAAAGAATTACTTGCTGAAATTAAATATGTTCTGGAAAATCCATCTCAAGTATCTTCAAAAGGGATAATTGAGAAGATAAATACAGGTTTTGATCTAATTAGAGAGGCACAAAACTTTTTACAAACCAAACAGTTAATAAATGAGCCATTCTCGTTGGATAAAACTATTAAACAAGTTGTGGATATTGTAGGAAAAACAATTTCGAAAAATATTAAAATCGAAACCAATTTACGTTTTTACCGCATGCTGATGGGTGATGGTAATGGGCTAAAACAAGCTCTCTTCAATGTTGTTGCAAATGCCGTAGATGCTTTAGCTGATGGAGGAACCATTTTGGTGGATAGTCAGCTGGCACACTCGGATGATCCGCTACCCAAAGGTATTCAATTTCCACAGTATGGAAATTGGGCACTCATTCACATCAAAGATTCTGGCATTGGAATCCGTGCGGAAGACCTGCCTCATTTATTTGAACCCTTCTATTCAACAAGAGAAAAAGACTCCAGCAGGGGGCTTGGATTAACCCTGACGCAAAAAATACTCCATGAACATGGGGGGAGTATTCAGATAAGCAGTGAGTATGGAAAGGGTACCGATGTTTATATGTTTTTACCCGCTTCAGAGAATCTACATAGCGGAGAAAAAGAGCAACGTATTAAAAAACAAAAAATACTGATAATTGATGATGAAAGTATAATCCAGGATTTAATCCAGGATGTCTTGCATTCAGAGGGGTATCAAATCCTTTCAGCCCAGGATGGTAAAGCCGGTTTGGAGTTGTTTCGTTTGAAAGCAAATGAAATCGGGTTAGTTATTTTAGATGTTATTTTACCCAAATTAGATGGTCAAACCGTGTTTACCGAAATACGCAAGATAAAACCGGGTGTAAAGGTCCTGGTTATATCTGGTTATAGCAAATCCAATGTAAAAGAAAAACTCATCCAGGCTGGAATTAATGCTTTTATTGCTAAACCATTTTCGATTGTACACCTTCTGGAAACAGTCGAATCTTTAGCATCGGAAAAATCTGAATAATTTTTACAGATCAAAATCACTAAAAAGTATAGCAATTATTTGAAAGAATTTGTAACTTTGTGTTTAGTGAATATGAAACCGGAAGATTGATATGAAAAAAGTACTCGTATTAGGAATGGACAACGGCTCGCGCAGCCAAATTATCGCAGAATTAATGAAACATATTTCATTTAACCGGATCGAAGTCCATAGCGCCGGAATCAAACCCAAAAAAGTAGATCCAATGACTGTGAAGATTCTAAAAGAAATTGGAATTAATATTGACGGCGCTAAAACACATTCTATGAATGAATTCATTCATATGCATTTTGATATTATAATAACAACGACTAAGGAAGCGCGTGATAAAGCCAATACGATATTAAATGCCAATACAAAAATTCATAAAGAGTTGCCGGATCCTCGCCTGGCTGAAGGTGATGAGTTTGATAAGGAAAACGCCTATCGTGAACTTCGAGAAGAAATCAACGAATGGCTTAACGAATTTATCACTCGGCATCGACTGATAAGTAAATAATTTAGTTATTTTTTAACCATTTGAATAACAGGAGGCTTTCATGTCTTATTTCTCGAAAAGAGGAATTAAAATTGTTCTTTTGAGCATTCCTTTACTTTTCCTTCTCATTAGTTTTTCAAATGCTCAGCATACGGATACTTTAAAACAGGTTACTGAGCATGCAACGGTTCAGGCTGAAGCGGGCGAGGCATTCGATTTAGGACAGGTGCTCCCTTTATGGGCGGCCATTCCCTTTGCAGGTATTCTCCTTTCCATTGCCCTGTTTCCGTTAATTGCGCCTCATTTCTGGCATCATCATTTTCCAAAAGTTTCGGCAGCCTGGGCTTTATTGTTTGCAGTTCCTTTTGTGTATGTGTATGGAGGGCACGCCTGGCACGAAATCTTCCATATATATCTTTTAGATTATATACCATTTATCATTTTATTATGGGGGCTGTTCACTATCTCCGGAGGTATTTTGGTGAAAGGCTCGCTAAAGGGTACACCGGCGGTTAATTTATTAATGATATTAATCGGTACGTTGCTGGCTTCCTGGATTGGAACCACTGGTGCGGCCATGGTGATGATTCGTCCCCTAATTCGCGCTAATGCGCATCGTAAGTATAAAGTGCATCTGATTGTATTTTTTATCTTCCTCGTGGCCAATGTGGGCGGTGCATTAACGCCACTGGGCGACCCGCCCTTATTCCTCGGCTTTTTGCACGGCGTAAGCTTTTTCTGGACTTTACATTTAATACCGGAAATGTTAACGGTTGCGGGTATTTTATTGGTGATTCTCTTTTTATTGGACAGTTTTTACTATCGTAAGGAAACCATCATCCATAATCCGGATGAAGTAACTGAACCGCTTAAGGTAGAAGGCGCTTTTAACTTTTTGTTTTTACTTGGCGTAATTATAGGTGTCATCTTCAGTGGAATGGTACATATCGGTCATTTTGAACTCCTGGGTGTACACATGGCCATTCAGAATGTCATCCGCGATGTCTGGATTGTTTTAATGGGCCTGCTGTCCCTTAAATTTACGAGCAAGGAAATCCGTGAAGGTAATGAATTTAGCTGGTTTCCGATTTTGGAAGTGGCCTATCTGTTTGCCGGTATATTTATGACTATTATCCCTGCGCTTGCTATTTTAAAAGCCGGGGAACATGGCGCGCTGGCCGGATTGATTGAAGCTGTTAAAGAACCGTGGCACTATTTTTGGGCAACTGGCGCACTTTCCAGTTTCCTGGACAATGCACCGACCTATTTAACTTTCTTTAACAGCGCTTTGGGTAAACTGGGGCTTTCGGAAGAACATATTCGCGCGGCATTTGCAGCAGGCGATATTGTTACCAAATATCCCGAATTTATTTCCTACCTAAAAGCAATTTCCGTTGGCGCTGTATTCATGGGCGCTAATACCTATATTGGTAATGCTCCTAACTTTATGGTTAAATCGATTGCCGAAGAATCCGGTATCACCATGCCTAGTTTCTTTGGCTATATGATTAAATATTCCATTCCCTTTTTGGTGACCACTTTTATTGTGGTAACCTTTATATTCTTTGCTTAGTCAAAACAACGCTATGGAATACTAAGGCGGCTTTCGGGCCGCCTTTTTTTTAGAATATTTTTTTATTTTTTACTGCTTAACCTTATATTCTGGCCTTGTTGAATAAACGTGTAAAACCATGAACCAAAAACATAAAATACCTCAAATTCATATTCTGCCGGAAAATCTGGCGAATAAAATTGCTGCCGGTGAAGTGGTGGAACGGCCGGCATCGGTCGTTAAAGAACTGGTGGAAAATGCCATTGACGCTGGATCAACAAGTATTATGGTTGCCATTGAACAGGCCGGTAAAGAACTCATCCATGTAAAAGATAATGGCATCGGTATGAATGCGGAAGATATTCCGCTGGCATTCGAACGTCATGCTACCAGCAAAATTCAATCCGAACGGGACCTCGAAGAAATAGAAACCCTGGGCTTTCGTGGGGAAGCGCTGCCCAGTATCGCATCGGTATCGCAAGTAGAAGTTAAATCCCGCAGAGCGGATGAGAGCATGGGCAGTGTGTTTACTCTTTCCGGAGGTAAAGATCCTAAATTGCGTAAAACAGCCGCTAATGTGGGTACCAGTATTCGTATAAAAAATATATTCTTTAATACGCCTGCGCGTCGTCAGTTTTTACGTTCGGATACAGCGGAATATCAGCAAATCCTTACCGTGCTAAAACGATTTTTCCTGGGGTATCCTAATATTAATTTTGAACTTTGGTCAAACGGTAAACGGGTTTTTCATCTGCCTGAATCGGATTTGGGAGAACGGGTAAAAAATATTTTGGGTGGTACTATTTTTAAAGGTCTTTTGCCGGTACACGAAAGCTTGGGGGGCGTGGAACTCAGCGGATTTATAAGTCGGCCGGATGTGGTGCGTAAATCCCGTGGGCTTCAGTTCCTGTTTTTAAACGGTCGGCCGATTCAGAGCAAATCGTTGCAACATGCTATTTTTCAGGGATATTCTAATCTCATAGCTCATGGAGAATATCCTGTCTATTGCCTCTATCTCGAAATGGATCCTTCTCTGGCCGATGTGAATGTACATCCGACCAAAATGGATGTGCGATTTAACAATGATCGCAGTATCTATTATTTTTTTATCAATACAATCCAGCAAACCTTGAAAAAGGAAAGCGTGGTACCGGAGTTTTTAACGTCTTCGGCCGGTTCAGCCATGCAGCCGCCGGCAGAGGCAAAGCCAAGGGAAATTATAACGGAAATGCAAAGTCGGAAGCGCAACATGGCTCGTTATGCCGGTTCACAACTGAGTTTAACTTATTTTGATCCACCGCCAGTAAAGGAAGATGTCAGTGTTACAGCAACTGTTCAGGCTCTTGCTTCCAATTCTCTGCTGGATCAACAAGCTGCAGCCGAAACAGCCCGTGATAGCGTTCAATTCTGGCAAATTCATAATCGTTATATTTTATCCGAAATTAAAAGCGGAATGGTGCTAATCGATCAGCATGTGGCGCATGAACGTATCCTCTTTGAACGTATTTCCAAAGCTCTGGCCGAAGAAAAAAATGTATATGGGCAAAAACTACTGTTTCCCCAGAAACTGAATTTGAATTTTGAAGATTTTGAAGTTCTTAAGGATATTCACGATGTACTGAATAAAATGGGATTTAGTATAAAAATTTTCAGTGGAAATACCATTGTGATTGAAGCGATGCCAACCGATGTAAAGGTGGGCAGGGAATCCCAGATTCTGCTCGACATCATTGATTATTACAAGAACGAACCTTTAAAAGAGTTTAACCATTCCGAAAAAATTGCGGCTGCCTATGCCTGTAAAAATGCCATAAAATCTGGTGAAAAACTATCCCAGATGGAAATGCATAATTTAGTGGATCAGCTCTTCGCCTGCGAATCGCCCTTCTTTTGCCCCCACGGACGTCCGGTAATTATCACCATTGATTTGGAAGAACTGGACCGCAAATTCAAGCGTATCCCTTAAGGGCTTGTATGAAAAAGGCATATTTTAAAAAAGTCCCGATTATTGTTGGTCCTACAGCAGTAGGGAAGACAGCGCTTTCCATAGAACTAGCCCGAATTTTGGGGGCGGAAATCATTTCTGCCGATTCAAGGCAAATTTACAAATATCTCGATATTGGCACTGCTAAAGCGGAAGAGGAACTGCGCAAAGAGATTCCGCACCATTTTATCGATATTCTGGAACCCGACGCCTATTACAGCGCGGGTATGTTTGCACAACAGGCAAGAAAAAAGATCGTTCAACTACATAAAAAAAACATTCCCCTGGTCGTTGTGGGCGGCAGCGGATTTTACATACGCGCCCTTGTGGATGGTATTGTAGATCAGGATGTGCGGGATGAAAATTTGCGCACACAATTGCTTCATAAAATAGACGAACAGGGCCTGGAAATGTTGTATGAACGGTTAATCCGTAAAGATCCGGATTACGCCGCCCGAATAAGCTCTAATGATACGCAGCGTATTTTACGCGCTTTGGAAATTAATGAACTAACCGGGAAAACGATGCAACAATGGCATGAGGCCGGAAAGGACTCTGCAGAGTTTATACCGTTATATATTGGACTAACGATGGATCGAAAAAAATTATATGAGCGCATAAACACACGTGT
>JANTHG010000155.1 GCA_024762535.1 Calditrichaceae bacterium | reverse complement strand
ATAGCAATTTCGGATGGAAAAGAAATCCCTACTTCTTACAGTCTGCATCCGAATTTTCCTAATCCATTCAACCCAACTACTAATATAGTATTTGATGTGCCTGAGATTGTTAACAACATAAATCTTACCGTATATGATATTCTTGGAAGAAAGATTATTACACTTTTTGAAGGGAATTTAAATCCCGGTACATTTCAATTTAAATGGAACGGGAAAAACTATGATGGTATCAGTTTGCCATCGGGTGTATATTATGCCGTTCTTAAAGCACCGAATTTAATTAAATCAATACAGATGGTTTTAATTAAATAAAAAAGTACTCAATAGAGTGGGTGTTTATCTATAGCAGACCATGCAGTTTTTGGATAATTTTGCTTAACTCAGAAAAATATTTATACTTTAAATTTTTACGTGGAGCTACTTATGAAACGAGCGTTAATTGCACTTTTTAGTCTTGTTTTTAGTCAACTGCTTTGGGCAACAGGAATTTCATTTACCTTTGCAAATGCTTCTATAACGGGGTCATCTCCTAAATATTATGAGTTTGATGTCATGGCCCAGGCAGATGCTGCCGGGACAAAGATTGGGGATAATATTATATATATTAATTATAATACTCTGGGTTTTGGTACTTCAGTTGTAAGTTCAGGGAAAGTCGAAGTGTCAAAAGGGGTTTTATTGGAAGGTGGTTCTGAACCTTTTGTGTATTATACAATTATAAACACAGCTGATAATACAGATTCACGTTTTGCTGTTACATGCGGATATAATTATCCAGATTATCCAGAATATGGGAATGATTTGCCAATAACCCCTACCAAGCTCTTGCATATAAAAATGGAAATTGCGGATGCAAACCAAACAGCCGGGTTGAGCTTTGAGCCTTCATTGATGGCAGGACAGGAATATGAATCTGACAATTCTACAAAATATGATCCAGTAATTGGTATAGACACTGACGACAGCAGCCTCCCTGTTCAATTAACAGATTTTACAGCTAATCTGTTCAATGGAATTGTGCAGCTCGAGTGGAGTACTGAAAGTGAAATTGACAATTTAGGCTTTGAAATTCTGCGATCGGAGCATGCTGAAGGAAATTATATTAGTCTGGCATCTTATTCCAATAATAGTAATTTAAAAGGTCATGGCAGCAGCAGCTCAAAAATGATCTATTCCTTTAAAGACAATACGATTAGGATGGCCGGTACATATTGGTATAAATTGATAGATGTGGACTATGCCGGAAATAAAACAAGCCACCCTGCTGTTTCTGTTACGGTTTCTGCGACTGATCTGGAAAAAATGAATATCAACCTACCTACCAAATATAAACTTTATCAAAACTTTCCCAATCCCTTTAATCCATCTACACAAGTCGTGTTCGATATCCCTCAATCAAAAGATGGGAGTAGAACCATTCAGATTGCTATATATAATAATCTGGGCAAATTGGTAAGAACATTGTTCAAAGGTGGGGCTGAGCCGGGTAGAGTTCAATTAAGCTGGGATGGAAAATCGGATAGTGGAGTGCAACTCCCAACAGGAATTTATTTTACCCGATTGACGACCCAGAATTTTTCGCAGACAATCAAGATGACACTCCTAAAATAATATTTTTAGTTTAAATAGCTTCTCACTTTAATATAGAAAGCACTGCAGTTAGGGTAGTGCTTTCTTTCGTCTAATATGGATATAGAAAAATTTGATGTTGTTATTGTCGGTGCCGGAGTGGCGGGATCCGTTTTAGCCCGAAAACTTGCGGAAGCCGATGCCCGTGTATTATTACTAGAAAAGGATGCCTATTCCGGAAAAACAACTGCGTGCGGCGGGCTTCTTGATCGATCCCATTTTGATAAATGTTTGATTTCGGATACAATTATTGAACAATCAATCCGTAAAAATATTTTTGTGCTGCCCTGGGGAGAGGTCTGTTTTGATGCGGATCAGGTTACTGTAAAACGGCGAAAATTTGACCGGGCATTAGCTCAATTGGCACAAAGTAGAGGGGCGGAATTACGCAACCAGTCTAAAGCGTTGGACTACGAAGTGCTTAAGCCCGGCCAGGTACGCGTTTCAATAAAAGACATTGCACGTGATCTCAATTATCAGGTAGAATCTAGACTTATTGCTTTTGCAGATGGCCCTCTTTCATTAGCACGTAAAAATCCCAGTTTTAATTCTGACCAGAATAAACCTTATTGGGCCTACGCATATGCGTATGAAACGGAAGGAATCCCTATTGAATCGGATGAAATTAAAATATATTTCGAAAAAGAACTGTTTCCCTGGGGATATGGCTGGATATTTCCCAATGGGAATGTCTCAAATGTGGGTGTAGGTACTTTACTCAAATTCCTTCCTAAAAAAGCTAAAATAAAACAAAAGCAGGATTTCTTTTTAAACGAATATTCCAGGACAGCATCTCTTTTATCAACTTCGGAAATTC
Source organism: Calditrichaceae bacterium (assembly GCA_024762535.1). Classification (GTDB taxonomy): domain Bacteria; phylum Calditrichota; class Calditrichia; order Calditrichales; family Calditrichaceae; genus JANTHG01. The sequence continues at coordinate 5,169 of JANTHG010000155.1, read as the reverse complement.
AAGATAAAAAAGGTGGCTATCTTCCCATGAAATTAATTGGCTCCTTTGTTGATGATTCCCAGGTGGTACTGGGAGATGCGGCCGGAATGGTCAGTCCTTTGTTTGGGGCAGGAATTGATTCTGCCATCGATGCAGCAGAAGCATGTGCTCCGGTACTGCTTGATGCATTAAAGCAGGATACCTATAACCGGGCGGTTTTGTCTGCTTACGAAAATAAAATTGGTAGTACTTTTTTAAAAGATTTAAAAAAACAATGGATTATTTCCCGAATCATTATTTTCAGTAAACGATTAAATGTAAACTGGCCCATAAAGATCTTGTCTGTTATTGCGTTTGGTGGTAAATATACGCGCTGGAATAAAATCCGGATTTTGTTTTTCCCTATACTGGGAAAGCCAACGGTTTTGCAGAAAAGTAAATTCAATATTGAACACAGGTAGGTTTTGAATGCCAAATATTTTAGATATAAAAAAAACACAACTGTTGCTGAAACTACCGGGAATGAAACGGAGCTATCATGCAACGAACGCAAAGTCGCATCCCCTCCCCCTCAATCTGACACTTAGTCTGCTATACTCCTGTAATTCGCGCTGCCAAACCTGTAATGTGTATGAAAAAAAAGTAAAAAACTTTACAGTGGATGAATATGATAAAACACTGGCTTCCATTGGCACAGCACCCTATTGGTTTACCCTAAGCGGAGGTGAACCCTTTTTACGCAAAGATATTGTAGATATTTGCAAGGTCGTGTACGACCGCTGTCAGCCGGGCATTATTAACATCCCTACTAATGGCAGCCTTAACAAGGTACTGCCCGACCGGGTGGAAGCCATCCTGCAAAATGTACCCAATAGTGAATTAGTTATTAATCTTTCACTGGACGGTGTGGAAGGGGAACACGATGACATTCGCGGCTATCCGGGCAGCTGGGTGCGGGCGCAGCAAACCTACAAAGAACTGAAAAAATTAAAAAAATATCCTAATTTAACCATAGGAATTCATACGGTTATTTCAAAATTCAATGTTGAACGCTTTCCGGATATTTACAAAGAGTTGATTAAGTTGCAACCGGATTCCTATATAACGGAAATTGCTGAAGAACGGGTGGAACTTGGAACCATAGGCACCGGTATTACACCGGCTCTCAAAGAATACGGCAAAGCGGTTGATTTTTTGATGGAAGAAATGAAAAACACACACACCAAAGGCGTTGCCAAAATTGCCCAGTCTTTTCGGTTCGAATATTACGAACTGGTAAAAAAATATCTGCACCACAACACACAAATCATACCCTGCTATGCCGGAGTTGCCTCCGCACAAATCTCGCCGGATGGCGATGTATGGCCCTGTTGTGTGCGTGCAGATTCCATGGGAAATTTGCGGGAAAACAATTACGATTTTAAAGCAATTTGGAACAGTGCAAAAGCCGCTGAAATCCGGCGCAGTATTAAAAATAAAGAATGTGCCTGCCCGTTGGCCAATGCAGGATACACCAATTTATTGCTTCATACGCCTTCCATGTTCAGGATTGTCAAACGGATTATTTAAATCTACGCTTATCCAGGTGAAAACACTTGGAAACCAATAGTATTCTGATTATCTTATGCGGTTCATATTGGTAAAATTCTAATTAAGTATTTGGAGAAAAGTATGGCTCAGGAAATCAACAAATATCTGATTGATGTTAAAAATGAAGTGGATCAACGCATTACACAAGCCCTACAAAATGAAAATCCGCTTGTTGATGCTTTATTCAAATCCGCCATTTACTCTGCCTCTGGCGGAAAGCGAATGCGTGCTGTTTTTCTACATTTACTCGGAGATTTATTTAATATTGAAGCGCAAAAATTGTGGTCTGCTTCTTCTGCAATTGAACTGATTCATGCCGCATCACTGGTGATGGATGACCTGCCCTATATGGATGATTCCCAGTTACGTCGTGGTAAACCGGCCAATCATGTAGTGTTTGGGCAGGATGTTGCATTGCTTTCCAGTGTAGGGCTCATTTCACGAGCGGTTACCTTGGTAATGGAAGACAAACATCTATCTGCCGAAGAGCGGGTTACCCTGGGCACTTTGCTCGGACAGGCTTTTGGGTTTAACGGACTCGTTGCCGGTCAGTTTGTGGATTTAAAACTGAAAAGTAAAGATGTGGATTTTTCCATTATCGAGTTTATTAACCGTAAAAAAAATACGGCTCTGTTAACCGTAGCCGCCCAGATTGCCGCCGAACTTGGGAATGCAACTCCCGAACAAGCCGAAAAGATAGTGGCTTTTGCCAATCATTTGGGATTTGCCTTCCAATTGTCCGAAGAGCTTGAAGATTTGGCTGCAGCAAAACAGTCGGTGGTTAAAAATGTTCATCAGGATAAACTGCATCTTGTGAGTCTGCTTGGAGAGGAAGAAGCGGCCCAAATGTTTGAAACGTATCTTGCCAAAGCAAAAGAAGATCTTGGCTCTATTCAGGGTAATTCGGATACACTTATCGATTTTTTGGCTTATTTGGTTCCGGAACGAAGCTAATCCTTTGCAAGCTTACTCTTTAAATTTTTAGGATTTGTTTTCAAGCCATGAGGGAATATACCTTGTGGCTTTGTTTATTTCTGAATGTGTATAAATTATACAATAAATACTAAATGGAAAATATCATCCATCCTTTTTGCTATAATGGGTATTACAACGGTATTGGTATTCTTTTTGCACTTCCTTTATTCGAATTAAAGGAATGAGGAAAATGCCAGGGAAGATTACCTTTTTTTTAATACTAATTTTTACTGCCTTTGCAGGTGCCCAAACCGCCAAAACAGCCGGCGGCGCCAGTAATTTATTATTACGTTTCGAAATGCATCCAAGGGCTTCCGCCTTATCCGGCGCTTTTACAGCTTTAGCGGATGACGATGGCGCGCTTATGTACAATCCAGCAGGTTTATCGCGTTTAAACCGTGTCGGTCTCAGTTTGTATCATGCCGAATGGCTGGAAGACATACGTATGGATTATCTGGCCTATGCCGGTTACCTCACGCCCAATCTGGGGTGGGGCATTGGTTTAGAACACATGTGGATGCCATCGCTTGTGGGAAAAGATAATTATGGCAATACGACTGAAAATTTCGATGTTTCCAGCAGTGTTATTCAACTTGGATTGGCATATCGTTTATTTAAACGGGTACATACGGGTGTAGAAGTTAAATATTTTCAGGATCGTCTGGCCGAATTCACTGCTTCTGGCCTGGCTGTTGACGCCGGTATTGTTGTAGATGCGGTGCCCGATGTGGTTAGCGCAGGCCTGGCTGTTCAGAATATGGGTAGTACGATTAAATATGACCGGGCCGAGCAAAATATCCCTTTGCAATATCGCGGCGGTGTAGCTGTATCGCTTATCCCCAACGCGCTAACAATTTCTGCGGATGCGGTTAAATCCATAGATACGGAAGTGCGCTATGTGTATGGCGCTGAATATACATTTGCCGATTTTCTTAGCTTACGGGTAGGCAACCGCAGCACAAAAGATGAGCTCTTCCTGCCTTCTTTTGGCATGGGCCTGAAAATTGCCGATACCTATGGATTTGACTATTCCTTCTTAAATTTAGAAGACCTCGGCATGACGCACCGTATGGGGCTGCACTTCGAATTTGGTTATCACCCGGAACGAGCTGGTTACATTGCTACCGGAGCTCTCTTACCACCTGCTGCCGTACGTCTTGCCATAAAAGAACAAAAACTGATTGTGTATTGGACTAAAGTACCCGAAGCCTCCTACCTTGTGTATGGTCGTTATGAAAATCAAACAAAATGGGCTCGCTTAACTTCAAAACCGGTACATAAAAATTATATTCGATTCAATCTGCCGAAGCGTTCGGGAACCTTCTGGTTTTATATAACAGCCGTACGAGGGGATATTGAAACACCTCCGTCTCCAAAAGTTTCGTACACTAATAAAAGTTTGCACAGCGTGGTCAGGGAATTACAGGCCCAAAACACTCCATCACTATCTCGGCTTACAAGTAAAAGTACAACCAACCAGATATATCTGATGTGGTCTGAAGAACGAAATGCTGCCTACAATCTTTATGCCTGGGCAGATCAGCGCAAGCTTTGGGTAAAGCTGAATAAAAAACCGTTGCAGAAAACGCATTTCAGTTTAAAAAAACCGCGGAGATTACGTCAACTTAAATTAAAGGTAACTTCCATAATCAATGGACAAGAACGTGCATATACCGAACCGACCGTTATCCAAATACAGTAAATCGATTTGGGTCATTGGAATTCTGTTCATGATTCCGATGCTATTATTCGGTCAAACCACTCATTGGCGGCTTATCTGGGATAAAAATACAGAACCGGATATGTCCCATTATCTGATTTACAGGGATACAGCAATCAATCCCACAACCCAGATTGGGCGTACCGAACATCCGGATACGGTTTATACTGATACGACAATTGTCCCTGGTGTTCTATATTATTATCGTGTAACAGCCGTAGACAGTACAGATTTGGCCAGCGATTATTCCGATAATGTGAGTGCAGCTATTCCCTTGGTAACAGATATCCCCGGGCAAAATATAGCAAAAGGAGACCATTTTACGACTATTCCGCTCGATGATTATGTGAATGATCCGGATAATGCGGATAGCGAGCTGAACTGGACTTACAGCGGCAATACGGAATTAACCGTTTCCATTGATGCCGGCCATGTGGCAACCATCAGCATTCCCAATAGCGACTGGTATGGTAGTGAAACCATTACCTTTACAGCCATGGACCCGGATAGTTTCTTTAATCTGGATTCGGCGATGTTTACAGTACAGAATAATGAATATCCGGTAGTCGCCGATATACCTGACCAAACAGTGAACCAGAATGTGGATTTTGCTACGTTTGATTTGGATACCCTGGTGGCAGATCCGGATAACAGTGATGATGAAATAACGTGGACCTATTCGGGAAATACGGAATTAACTGTAAATATTAACTCTAGCCATGTGGTAACCATCACCAAACCCAATGTAGATTGGATCGGATCAGAAACAATTACGTTTACAGCTACAGACCCCGGCGGGTTATCCGATTCCGATCCTGCTGTATTTAAAGTAAATGCGCCTCCTTCTGTGTCGGATATCCCCGACCAGACCGTTAATCAGGGGGGGAGTTTTGCCCAGGTTCATT
>JANTHG010000154.1 GCA_024762535.1 Calditrichaceae bacterium | reverse complement strand
GCTTTGTAACCTATAGGTACAAAATCACTGTACTCTTTAATATAACGTATATCCTTTCCCAAAAGCTGCACTTCATGCTGACTAAGTCCGCTGTTTTGGGAGCCGGAAACAATTGGTCCGTTTTTCCCTTGTGTAACCTGCAGAGTAATCGGTTTTGTTTGCAGCGTTTGGTATCGTTTTTTTTGCGGATCAAAATAACTAAAAAGGATGGGCTTGATAGTATAAGCGCCTGCCAGACGAGGCACAAGAATAATTTCCGCTGTTTTAACACCACCGACCTGATTATTTTTTTTGCCGGATTTAAAACTGATTTTAGGATCGTATTTTTCGATATCCGGTGGGATGGTTACATTGGGCATAGCCACCATTTTAATGTTGCCATTCCCGGCAATCCGCAATTTTAGCGATACCGCCTGATTGGTGGGAACCGTATGTTTATCCACATTTGCCGTTAAACGAAACTGCCCCACAGCGCCATTAAAACTTGCCGGCTTGTTTGTTTCAGGAACAGGAAGCACGTTTATTTTTATTTTTTTAGTAACTACTTTACGGCGTACCGTACGACCGAACGGGTCATCAAAAAAACTATCGAACAAGCTGCGACGATTGCGTCGCTGCGACACGACTTCTTCTAAAGTAACTTCCAACGGTTCCAGGGTCAGGTTTCCGGTTTGTGTGGCAAACAGAGCGATTTTCCGAAGTACAGCCACATTGTAATGCACGCCATTAACAAGGGCGCTGCTGATTACCGGCTGACGCGGAAGATCAAATTCTTCGGTCCAAAAACCGGCATTGGACGGATATTTGTCAATATTATAGGTACGCACATTCCCGCGGAAATAGAGCTTGTAGGTAACAAGAATCTGCTCTCCCACATATACTTTCCGTTTGGATACCACGGTTTTGATAAACAGGCTCTTGCCGCTGTTATCTTTATCCGTAATCGCCGGAGTCGATTTAGAACGCTTTGAAGCGGCAGCAGCATTTCCGGATGGCGCTTTAGTGACTTGCAGACGAATCGCATTGGAACGATAGGTGTTCCCGTGATACTGCACCGTTGCCGGACTGATTTGGAAAGCGCCCGTTTTTTTAGGCTGCAAATAATAGGTGTAGGTTTTGGATGCCGACATTTTACCGTTAATCCACTGAATATTGGTGGATGAATTCGGCCCGGATAACACAAAAAAATCGGAAAGGTCCGCTACCTGCGGATCCGGCAAACTGGTCGATTTTCCGGACACTTCTACGGAATATGAAAATTGTTCATCCACGGAAACCGGATTGTCCGACACAGAGGCTTTGACCTTAATATCCTGCCCTAACAGTGTTGTGGCCTGCCAAAAAAACAGCAGCCCAAAAACCCAATATTTTTTACCAGTCTTTATCACTATATCGTCCGTTAGCTTTAATAGGTACCTGTTTTTTCTTTTTATTCTTTTCCTGTTCCTGAAGGGCTTTAAGCAGTTGCTCTGCCTCTTTTTTACTCATTTTTTTCTTTTGATCTTTTTGGCCCTTTTGCTCTTGTTCTTTCTTTTGCTGCTGTTTTTTCTGATCCCCTTGTTTCTGCTGCTGTTGCTGATCCTGTTGTTTTTGCTGCTCTTTTTTCTTTTGATCCTGCTTCTTCTGATCTTTTTTATTTTGTTCGGATTGCTGCTTTTTCTGATTATTTTGCTGCTGTTGTTGTTTGTTATTCTGTTGGTTCTTTTGCTGCTGCTTTTGGGACTGTTCTTTTAATTTAGCGCGCGCCAATTCCAGATTGTATTTGGCGTCCCGATCATCAGGATTCAGATCGAGCGCCTTTTTGTACGACTCGATACTCTCTTTTAATTTATTTTGTTTGAAATATACATTCCCGATATTATACAACGCTTTTTCTACCAAATCCACCTTTTTACTGTTCAGCGCCTTCTGATAGGCTTCCATTGCTTCATCGTATTTTTTTAACTTGAATAAGGCGTCGCCCTGATTAAAGAGCGCCACTTCATTGAGCGGATCATCAAGCAGAGCATCTTTGTAAGTGGTTAACGCCTGCTCATATTTTTCCTGACTATATTGCTGATTTCCCTTATTTACTTTAGAACGAATCCCCTGTCCGTAAGTCAGGGAAATCAGAAACAATACAATTACTATATAAGATACTTTCATAGGATTTTCCGTTACAACCTCTTATTTTACGCTTCCTGTTAATTTCCGTTCCGGTAAAACCGTTTCCAAAATAAAGAATAGCAAGGCTAAGAGCACGAAATATTGGTAACGATCTTCATATTGAGTGAACTGTTTGGCCTTCAGTTCTTTTTTGTCCATTTTGTTTATTTCTGCGTAAATCTTTTTTAACTCGCTTTCACCACCGCTGGAAATATAGTATTTCCCGTTGGTTTCGAAGGCTATTTTTTGCAAGGTTTCCACATCCAATTTAGTGGTAACCACATTGCCATTGCGGTCTTTTTTGTAACCTGCCTGCTGTCCGTTACTGTCATACACGGGAATGGGCACCCCTTCGGGGGAACCGATACCAATGGTGTAAATAATAATGCCTTCTTTTGCCGCTTCTTTCGCCCGTTCCAAAGGCTTTCCTTCATGGCCTTCACCATCCGTAATCAAAATCAACACTTTGTGTTTTCGGTCTTTGGAATCAAAAGATCGAATAGCTTTGGCAATGGCGTCATCCAAAGCAGTCCCGGGCTGTGGAATGAGATCTGTGTCCATATCACGCAAGAATATTTTAGCTGCTGCATAATCTAAGGTTAGGGGACATTGCACATGGGCCATTCCGGCAAAGGCGATTAATCCCACACGGTCGCCCTGTAAAATATCGATTAATCCAGAAACCTCATGTTTGGCCTTTTCCAGCCGGTTAGGAGCAATATCTTCAGCATGCATACTCAGCGAAACATCTAAGGCTATCATAATATCCACACCCTTTCGTTTCACTTCTTCGAGGCGCGTGCCAATTTGCGGATCGGCCATGGCCACAATCAGGAATACATAACCTAAAATGAATAATATACTTTTCCAGACCACACGGTTCTTTTGAAAACCGGGCATCATTTTACGCAAAATTTCCAAACGGCCAAACTGACGCAGCCGCTTTTCTTTTTGGCGTGAAACCCAGTAAAAGAAACCGGATAGAATCAGAACGCCCCACAAACCGTGCAGCACATAAGGATATTGAAATCGTACAACGTCCAAGGTAATCCCCAAAAATGTTATGGCAAACGTTTAAACCAGGTATTTGCCAGAATCAGTTCCAGTAACAATAAAATCAGCGCAGCGCTCAGCAGGTAAATAAAATAATCCTGATAACGCGTAAATTCTTTTACTTTGATTTTGGTTTGTTCCATTTTGCTGATTTCATCGTAAATTTTCTTCAGTTTATTGGTATTGGTAGCGCGGAAATAGGTTCCGCCGGTAATGCGCGCAATTTGTCGCAACGTTTTTTCGTCGATGCGTACCTGCATGGGCACATAGCGACGCCCCATTAGAGGATTGTCCACCGGATACATGGCAGTTCCCTGTTTACCGGCGCCAATGGTATAAATTTTAATCCCAAGAGCCGAAGCAACCTGAGCGGCGGTAACCGGATCTACTTCGCCCTTATTGTTTTCACCATCGGTCAGTAAAATAATGACTTTGCTCTTGGCTTTACTGTTACGCAGGCGGTTTACCGCATTCACAATGCCCATACCTATGGCGGTGCCGTCCCAATCCCGATCGGCTACTTTTAATTCGTGTAAAAGGGTCAGCAGAACGCCGTAATCTAACGTTAGCGGACATTGTGTAAAGCTCTCACCGGCAAAGACCACCAGGCCTAAGCGATCGTTAGAGCGCCCTTTAATAAAATCACGCCCTACATTTTTGGCCGCTTCCAAACGGTTATGCGGTTTAAAATCTTCTGCCAGCATACTGCTGGAAACATCAATGGCAAGCACAATATCCACGCCTTCTGTTGTAATCTCTGTTTCTTTACTGCCCGATTGCAAACGCGCAAGAGCGATGATGAGCAGCGTAAAAGCCAGCAGGCGCAGTACAAACAGGATCGGACGCAAACGCTGCTTAGCGCTGCGCCCCAATCCTTTAAACAAACCCACATCCGAATAACGCATATGCGCCGAACGGGCGCGCAGGCCGCGCCAATACCAAACCGCCAGCGCTGGCACAATAAGTAACAATGACAGATAAGCCGGATCGGCAAAACGGAACATTAGTGTTTTTCTCCCGTTTTTGTTTCGGTTTTAGGCTTTTCCATTACATCTTCCTTTTTGGGAAACAGAGATTCCAGCTTGCCTGCATCAAACGCTACCACTGTACCGGTAAGATTATTTTTGGCATACACCAGTTCGCCTTCTTTTTTACCGATAAGTAACTCTGCCAGCTTCGTGTCGCCGGAAAGCACCATAAAGCGACCGCGCGGCGTATCCAAACCGAAGCGGTGTAAAGATTTTCCACTCAGGAATTTTTTAGCCTTTAAATTACTCAAAGCGGAAAACACATTGGTTATCTTCCAGCTTTTTGCCTTTTCGCCTCCGGCAAATACCCAGGAATTGGTGGTGTCTTTGTGGAATATCATCTTTTCCCCATCATATTCCAAAGACAGACTGTCGGCGTCTTTCTTTTCGAAGCTTACAACCGATTTATCCCGGAAATCGAACAAAGTTTTGTCCAATGGTTTCATAAAGGATTCGTCCACTTCGAACACATGCGGACGTGATTCATCTTTACCAAAAGCTTTGCCCGCTTTTAATTTAGAGAACAGCACCGTATTGGTAGACTTCTCTTTACCGCTCAGCAATTCAATCCGAAAAGCCGGTTTGTTCAATTGATAGGAAGCCAGTTTCTTAGGCGCCTCGCTTACAACGGATTTGATTTTGGCGTAAAATAATTTATTAACCAACGCATCCACCACACTACGATCTGCTTTGGTTTTAAGCGGTTGCGTCATATTCCACTGAATTCCATCTTTTGTAAATGTAAAATTGCCGCTGGGATTATGCACATGCAGTTCGCGCAGTTTATCCCGGTCGAAATGCACTGTTTTTTTGTCACGCCAGTCAAACAGGCTTTTAGTGGCATTGTTCTTAACCGAAACCGGCACAATGGCTACGGTAGAATCATTAACAGAGGCGTAAACATTGGAACCCACACTGGTTGGTTCGCCTATTTCCACTTTTGCGTTCAGCCCGCCTTTACCATGCAGCGCAATAGTAATACCACGTTTACCAAGACCATAAGAGGTGCGTTTTTCTTTTTTAGCTGAAAAGGTGCGGATTTTTTTCACCGAACTCAAGCCGTTCAGCAGCGTATGAATCGGCGTTTCATCTGCTTCGGTCTGTACCGGTTTTTCGATTTGCCAGCCATCAGCTGTTTTGCGAAACGTAAAATCGGAAAACATGGAATGAATGGAAAAGGTTTCCACACTGTCCTTGTTAAACGTAAGCAGTTTTTCAGCCGCTTCTTTCTGCTGCTGCCGCTCTTCGCCACCCTTTATTTCGTAAAAATAGACATACGCACCCAGCGCTATGGCCAGGACAATCAACATAATTGTTTTACGCATGATCTTCCCTTTCGTTATACCATCCGAATGATGGCAGACTTTTAAAATTTATTTTCACCCGTTTCGTAATTCACCGGTTAGGACTTTTCCTACGAACGGTTGCGTTTGTAATAAATGACCACACCGAGAATAATAACCAACAACGGAATGGCAATGACTACAAGATAGAATAATTCCGACACATCCGCCTGCGTCAGGGTTAAGCGCCGGTCATCTATTTGCTTAGGCCGGATAGAAATCATGTCTTCCTCTTCAGCCAGATAATTAATGGTATTTAAAAACAGATTGGCATTGCCCTGGTTTTTAAAATAACCGTTTATGGCAAAATCACTATCCCCGAACACAGCCAAAACCGATTTGCTTTTTCCCGTTGTTTTTTCCGCCAAAGCGGCAATCGTAATCGGCCCGCGCGTATCCTGTCCTTCATTAAAGGTCACTTTACCATTGGCCACATTGGTTTCGGCCCAGCTTTCGCGGCTGGTTTTAAGCAGCGAAGTCAGCTTGTAGCCATCTTTACCGCTGCCGACAGTAATGGAACAAGCGTACGGGTAGAAGGTCATGATGCTAAAGCCTTTGGTAATAGGATGATTTTCATCGTACGAAGTTACCAATGGCATGGCCGGACCGGCGCCAAAGAGTTGTCCCATTCCGCTGGCGTCTATCACCATATCGTTGCCAATGGTCAGTCCGTAGGTTTCGGCAAAATCAGCCACATCCGCGGGATGTTCCGGATCGGTCATTAACAGCACTTTACCGCCTCGATTTAAATAGGATTTAACCGAATCCCATTCTGCCGGGAAAAGCGCGGTTGTGGGCCGGACAATGGCCAGCACGGAACAGCTATCCGGCACCCGGCGGCTGCGCACCAGGTTCAGCTCGCGCACAAGATGATTCTCTTTCCTGATTTGTTCCACAGCGTTTTTGTAACCCTCAGCCGATTCATCACTAATGGAACGTTCGCCATGACCGGTTAAAAAGTAGATTACCTTGTCTTTACTGCGGGTTACTTTTACGATAGCATTGGTTAAATCCGCTTCATTCAGTTTTTCCACGCTTTCCCGTTTAGCACCCGATTCCACAATGAGTGTACCATATTTTTTTACACCGTATTGTTTGGTAATATCGGGGTTTTCATCGGGATCGATAAGCTGGTACGAAAGATGAGCGGAGCGGTAGTCGTATTCATCCAGTAAATCCCGGGCAGCATCTTTTTCCGCAGATTTAAAGAATCCCTTAATTTCCACGTCTTTCGTTAAGACATTGAGTACTTTTTCAGTCTGATCTGAAAGGCTGTACAGATTATTTTTGGTTAAATCCTCGCGCACATGCTGCCGGGTGGTTACAAAAGCCAGCATAGCTACAATCGCCAGAACGGCAATCACCTGCACCAGCATATTGGAACCCTGTTTAAGGGAACGACCGGATAGTTCTTTTTGCCGTCCGGTATAATAGGCAAACAGAAAATAAGCCAGGCCTGCCACACCCAGTACAAGCAAAATCCAGTGTCCCACTCCCCAGATTCTGGAAATAGAATACCAGATCAGAGCGGCAGCAATCAGCACAATGGCTGCCAGTCCTATGATGTTATTATATTTTTTCATCAGATATTATCTCCTTTTCAATTTCCACAGCGGGCTACGCACGCCACTTAACCGATTCAATCGTTTTTAGTGAAAAATAGAGACCTACAAACGAAAACAGAATATAGTAGGCCACATGGCTGGTATCGATTACACCCTGTGCAAAATCTTCAAAATGGTTGATAATCGAAATGTAGTTGAGTACCGGCGCCAAACCTGGTCCGGCGAAACTCGCGCCCCAGCCAACAATCCACAATAGCAGCGAAAGGGCAAAACCTCCTATGGCTGCAATGATTTGATTTTCGGTGGTTGTGGAAATAAACAGCCCGGCGGAAATAAAAGCCGAACCGAGAAAGATCAGACCGATGTAACCGGAAAGCACCGGCATAAATTCGGGATTTCCATAGGCAAACAACAGCCCCTGAAAAAACATGGTGGGCAGTAACAAAACGATGTAAAAGGCCAAACCCGCCAAAAATTTGCCCATAATAATCTGCATAGGTGTAATAGGCGTAGTGTAG
>JANTHG010000153.1 GCA_024762535.1 Calditrichaceae bacterium | reverse complement strand
ATGCGGGCAGCCTTTTGGTAAAAACAATCTTTTCTAAAACAAGATACTTAAGGAAAATCGTTGTACATTGGTAAAGCGTCCGAAATCTACATAGGCATAATCGATGGCCAGACCCAAATTGGCATCAATGGAGTACTTCAAGCCGGCGCCGGCCGAAAAGCCCACTTCCGAATCTTTCAGGCCAATACCCTTGTAGCCGGCACGCAGAAACACCATATTTCGGAATCCGTATTCCATGCCCACATTAAGGTGCTCGTTATTGTCGTTGGGTGTAACACCATCTATCGCTATCGTAAAACGCTGGAAATCGCTTTTTAGCGCATCGTAGGCCAGACCCACTCTGAAACTCAGAGGAATGTCATAGCTTTCGGTGTTCAGACGGGAAATAACATACTCGTTATTACCATCCAAACTGGGATACACATCCACAAAGGTAAGCAGGTCTTTTCCGTCCAAACGCATGGAACCGCCATAATTGGTAATAGCCATACCAAGACGTAACGCTTCGATAGGTGTTTTATATGTAATACCCACATCCAGGGCCATGGTTGAGGCGGATTCGTGCCAAATCTGTTCCCGGATATATTTGGCCGTAATACCAAACGCAAAGCGGTCGGTCATGTTTTTAGCATAGGTAAGTCCCATGGTAAAGCTGCTTGCGCCAAATAATTCGCCTGTTCCATCCGGATCAAACTCTGTACGAACTTTCATGTCATCCATGTTAAGAGCCTGGTAAAACAGACCAAACGTACCAAGAGAAGAAAATGGTATGGCCAGAGCAGCCACATCGTAGCGCATATCAGCAATCCAGTTGGTGCGTACCAGCATCATTTCATTCTTTGTAACTGCCGCAAGTCCCGCCGGATTCCAATAAACAGCAGATGCGTCGGATGCTTCTGCTGCGTAGGCCTCACCCATGGCTGCCGCCCGGGCGCCCACTCCTATTTTCAGGAACGTGGCCGCGCTTGTGCCCTTTTTGGTGATTTCTCCAGCATGAACAAGGCCAATGCTTAAGATAACAATAAACATCAAATATATTTTTTTCATGGCAATGCTCCGTTATTTAATAATTGCAAATTTACCAACTTTTTCACCGATATCACCGGCGTCCAGGTGGTAAACATATATGCCATAGGAGACTTCTAAACCTTCACTCGTGAGGAGATCCCAGGGCTCATTCCCGTTTAACAGCGAACTGTTATGTTCCAGTTTGCGGATTAATTCGCCAGCTGTCGTATAAATTCGTATGGTACATTTTTGTGGCAAATGCGTAAAGAAAATCCGCTTCTCACCTCGGCCAGCCGAAAAAACAGATAGTGGTGGGGTCTCAAAACTAGAGGTGACCACATATGGATTCGGAATCACAGCCACTTCATTTAAGGACTGCCTGGCCTGCTCTTCATTAACCTGAGCATTAACCGTACTAATTGAATACGTGTCTTCGCCGGAAAATGGTTTAGCTGTTACAATTTTAAAAACATCCCCGGCCTTAGGTTGCCAGCCAAGGGTATCTTTAATTTCAATTTGCCAGCTTCCCTTGGGTGTTCCGTTTACTTTTGTCATGGCGACAATTTTGTCACCTTTATCTAAAATGTCATTTCTGTCAATATAGTAAAGGTCCATTTGCTGACTGTTCGCTTCGTCGGTAACATCCCAAATAGTAAAGGGCACTTCTTTATTATTGAATTGGGATGTGTCCGCTACTGTATCGGAAAAACGAATTTCCAGGTCTTTGGCAATACGAACCCCGCCCGAAGGATACAAGCTGACAACCACAAGCACCGAGTCTTTGGTTTGCTGCGAGGTCGAGCTTGTCCAGCCGGTTAACGAATCAATCGGCGTTACAAGCGGTTCATCCGTAAACGAAGCCATTAACCCTTTAAAAAGAACCGGGAAACCGTCAGTTTTAGAATAACCACTAACCACCTGTTTGCCCGACTCATCCATTATATTTATCAATGTTTTGGAAGATGACGTATCGTCAACGCTTACGGAATAGCTTGTATTTTCAATTTTAAGCGGATCCAACACGCTAAACTGAACTTTGGCAGTAGAAACACCGGCAGTATGCTCAACCTCCACACCGGCGTCCTGATAGCCGGCAACCCGTGCCTTGGGCATCACCTCTACCATGTTCCGTCCCAGATATTTGCCGGATTCCGACGGATGCACGTTCTTGGAGACATAACCGGAATCGTAAGCTGATACAGCATAATAATACGTAACACCATTTATTACATTGTCATCCGTAAACGTATGTACCAGTCCGGAATTTTTCCCGAGATAAAATTTATATCCGTCTTTATCATAGGGGAACAAACCTTCTTTATCGTCTTTTAGATCATACTGGGCCAGTGGTTCGAAGCCTACTTCAAGTCCATAGGAATTGGTTATTACCTTACCCCAGGTTTGTCCTTTATCCGTACTTCTGTAAATCTTGTATCCTTCAAAATCGTATGTCTGAAAAAAATCATCAAAAGACTCTTCGGATGACGTATCCCAATACAATGTCACCTTTCCATCGTCCGGAACCGCTGTTACATGCGGTGCATCCGGCGCTTTGGTAAATTTATAATCAAGGTCATAAATTTCCTGAGCAATTTCGCTGTTTGCATCCAGGTCCGCTTTCCCTTTTCCCAGTAAAATAGCGATGGAAAAGCGCTGACTTTCACCCGGATCCAATGCGAAATAACCGGTTCCAAACAGGAATACATTATCGGACTCTTGTACGATATTGGCTTCATCAAATAAGCCGGGTTTAAGTTTATCCCACATCATATCGTCGTTACTGGGATTCCCTTCATTAGACGCATACACCGGCGCCGTCATACTGGTAAGACCCAGTTCATTACCTAAGCTGTCTTTGGGGCTTTCCAAAAACTTAAAGCCCAGCCAGCCCAATTCATCCCAGGGCAGGCCAAAGTCATTTCCGGATCCTTCTTTATCCCAGGAATACACCATGTTCCGGGAAGCGTCAAAGCCGGCCATATCATCCGCAAAATCTCCCGGGCCGCCGATATGCGGATCGCCGAACATTCCGGCTACCACTTTATCGAGACGCTTATCGCTTACATTTTTAATCTCGATAACATAAAAAATAACATCTTCTGCAGGCGTGGCCGCAAACTGCATCAGACGACAGGTGAGCTGTAATCCTAACCCTCTGCGGGAAGAATCATTAATAAAAGGATAATATTCAAACTCGTCATTATCCCGGTCATCCATTACCCAGTATGCTTCAAGGTCTGCTGAAATCTGGCCCAGGCTGTCTACGCCAGGCCATAAAAACTGATCGTCGGCGCCTTGTGCATTCGGATTGTAAAAGGGGTTTGTAGGTGACATGGTGCGCGGCCAGGTGTCTTTATTATTACTCATGGCCGGGGTGGTTCCATTGGTGTTTAAATATTGCGGCAGCGGCTGCCATCCCCAAACCTTACCTTTGGGCGAGCGATCACCACCGTCAATCAGAGCATCGGACACAATTGCTACCGAGTCTCCGTAAATATCCACCACTTTTGCTCCAATGATTGGACCAAATTCGTAAGCATATCCGTTGTTACTACCTTTTGGCCATTCTATGGAGGGTTCCGTATTCGGGCGACCGATGGAACCATAATTGTAAAATACGGTGCTAATTTTATTCCCATCCATAATACCGCCACGCCGGTCTGCGGCACCGCTTGTTTTTAATAGCTGGGCTTTGTGATTCCACTCTTCCCATTGCTCAAACTCTTTTTGAGACCAATACTTCATCGGCTTTTTATTCGGTCTGTAATTTTGGCCATACAGAGATGCAAGTCCAAAAACGCCCAATACTACCGAAACAATGAAGAGTGTGAAATATGTATTGATGTTACGATTCATGCTTCCTCCATTATCACGCCTTAAAAACTAAATTCTGCACCCACAAAAATTTGGCGGGGCTTATAAAACCATTGCGGCCGGCGTTGCCAGTCCGCGTCAAAGTCTCCGCCGTACAAACCCAAGCCGTAAGTGGCCCGGCCGGTAGCATCCCAAACATAGTTTTCGTTTAGACGATCGAATAAATTATATACCTTCGCATACAGTGAGAATAAATAATCCGTGTTCCCAATATTCAACTTGAAGGATTTTCTCATGTTTAAATCAAATTTTATAATCGGTATTTTATTGGCGCTGTTTTCTTCAGCAATCTTTACAATTTCATTAACCCCTTTGGGTGTATAGGGATAGCCGGATTCGACTCTCCCAATCATGCTAACCATCCAGTTGTTCGGTTCGGCCACCATGGCGTTAATACGCAAGGCATGGGTTTGATCCCAGGCCAGAGGTACAATCTTTTTAAGATTCTCTTTATGCAAACGAAAATTACTCCGTGTTGCCGAGGGGCTCGATTCATTGCCTTCTGCGGTTTGGTAGGTATAATCAATGGTGGCGGAAAACATGGAAGAGAATTGTTTAACCAAACTGAAATTGACCCCGCGCACCCGACCATACGCACGATTAACAAATACGGCATAGGCGTCGGTATTGGGCAATACAACAATCTCCTGTCCTAAAATATTACGCATATCCCGCTGATATATTTTAAGATATCCGGCAACGCCGTCCATTAATTGCTGCTCTACCCCAACTTCATAACTTATCGTTTTTTGAGGTTTTAAGGCCGGATTTCCCATATCCGTTGCAATGAGGCCGGGTTTTACCCTGTTGTTATAATCCTGGTACAAATAATTATATGGCGGTAACTGGAAAAAATGGCCGTACGAAAAGAATAATTTCCCTTCAGCGGAAATGGGGAAGGCAAAGGCAATCCGCGGACTCAGCTGAAACGTGGGATCCACTTTTTTGTACCAATAGGCTTCCCGTTCCTGTAAGGTAACAGACGCTTCGCCCGGATCCTGTAACCCATTATTTTCAGTCCCATCCGCATCATTGGTATTCGGAACGCCGTCCGTCCCATAATCTTTCCAGATATTTTCATTTTTAATGGGAGCGGTAATATCCGGATCAGTAGGATCAGCCAACACATGGCCGTCCGGTTCAAAATAGTCCAGACGCAAGCCAACGTTCAAAACCATATCCTTCATTTCTATCTTGTCCTGCAGATAATAGGAAAACTCCATAGGGTTGCGTTTCCATTTATCATTGGTCCAACCGGATAATTCAATGATATCACCCGGGATACCATTGTTATTGTCGTCTTTGGCCTGTGTCCAGTTCCCATCCAAATTAACATCTTTAAAAGATTCACCGGGGTCGTACTGGCCATTTCCGTTTGCATCTTCATATGGTTCGTCTCTCTGATCCACACCTAAATAATAAGAATGGTTGGACAAAGTGAGTTTTTTGTATTCCAGACCTGTTTTCACTTCATGGTTTTTAAACAGCTGGGAAGTTAAATCCCACTTAACCGTTAACTGATCCTGATCTCTGAACTGCCTGAAATTATCGGTTCCGCCGGGATAAAAATACTGACCCGTACTGTATCCACCCCAGGCATATTTTAAGGAGTGTTCGTCTTTATCAAGATAGCGTTTATAGCTTTTACTCATATAACCCACAGCAAGTGAATAAAAAGAAGTATTACTAAACTGATGGGTCATTTTACCGATGAACTGCAGCGCATCATTATACCTCCAGGGAATTCCCTGGGGGACTTTGCTGCGTCGATGATCGTATGTTTGATATTTTCTGTTTTCATAAATGGTAGTAAAATAGACATTAATCGAGTTGGATGCATGCCATTTTAACTTACCCTGAAAATTGTATTTTTTTTGTGAATTAAGGGAAACAAAGGAGCTGTCTCCATCGACCACACCAAGAGAGGTGTTTTCTGTATCATAAATTCTTTGGCCATATAAATAACCACCGTCATCCAAATACCGTCCGGAAACATTAAAAGTCAGTTTGTCTTTCCACAGTGGGCCGGATAAACGGGCTTCTGATTGCATGGTGTTGGTCGGATCAATTTTATTGATTTCCGACAAAAAATATTCGCTGTTTTTAGAATCAGTTACAATATCACCCATTTGGGTGGAAATATTGCCGCTGAAATCCGATCCGCCCTCTTTGGTAACAATATTTACAATACCGGACATGGCCTGGCCATATTCGGCATTGAACGAACCGGTAATAATAGAAAGCTCTTCAATGGCATTCGTGGACACATCCATATTAATGCCCCCGCTAATGGCATCCGTTACGGGAATACCATCTACAATGTACCCCACTTCCGAAGAACGACCACCCCTAAAATGCAAAGCGCCGCTAGGACCAACGCTTACGCCGGCTTTTGTTTGAGCTATCTGGGCAAAATTTTCTACCGGGGCCGCTTCAATTTCTTTTGCGCCCACAACGGCTGCGGTGGCGGTTGCATCTTTTTGAATCATCGGACGCTTGGCCACAACGATAACTGTTTCCCCCACAAAATTGGCGGTTTGCATACTAAAGTCAACCTGTGCGGTTAAATCGACTCTTACTTCCACGTTGGTTATTTCTTTGGTGGCATAACCAACATAAATTGCCTGTAAAGTATACACACCGGGCGGAACATTTAAAATCACAAAATATCCGTCTTCATCCGTTGCCGCACCCATGAGCATCCCCTTAATAACTACATTAGCGGCGATGAGTGGCTCACCCGTGTCTTTATCTATGACTCTTCCTACAATTTTCCCGGTTGTTCCGGAAAACAGATTGCCTGCCATTAAAACCAGGAAGAGCGCTACTAGCCATTTTTTACTCATTTAGATAAACCTCCTACGCATTCTAAATGATTCTTTTTTGTAACCGCCTGATTGCGGTCGTTGGCATGTTACCCTAAAAAAAAAGGGGAGAAATTTTCTCCCCCTTTTATCATAGTAAAACTACAATTTATTTTAACAGAGTCATGCGTTTGGTCATTTTATGCTGGCCTGCTTCCAGTGTATAAATATATGTTCCGCTGGTTACATGATTTCCGGCATTATTTGTGCCATCCCAAACCAGAGAATGAGGCCCGGCCTGCAGCATGCTGTTTGTCAGGGTTTTAACTTCTTTCCCGAGTACGTCATAAATTTTTACCGCTACTTGTTCTGCAACCGGTAATACGAAAGAAATGGTCGTAGAGGGGTTGAAGGGATTCGGATAGTTTTGGTTTAAAGTGTAGGTATTTAATACTTTACTACCCAATTCGCCTTTAATACCGGTAAGGGTACCATTACCATCTAATAATACAATCCAGCTTTGCAAAGAATCGCCATCTTCGTAAGCAATACAAATTTCCGGTTTCCCGTCTTTATTCATATCCGTAGTGGTTCCGCCACCCATTTTTTTGGCCATATTGTCATTAGCAAAGGAAACGGAATACACGCGGGCACCGCCGGCAGGAGTGGTATCCTGATATACTTTTTCGTAAGTATAGCTGGCAGAGTCGGTAATCGCGCCGGAACCTTTGTATTCCATGCGCCATACGGAACCGGCATAATTGCCACCCATAAAAATATCGGTCAGGCCGTCACCATCATAATCACCAACAGCCAAACCACGGCAACCGCCCGGTTCTACTGTGGTAACAACCGCTTCATTGGTAGAATCGGTCGAGGCCAGGTCTGTAATTCCATACCATAAACCAAGTGAGCCGTTGGTCTTACCAAAAACCATTTCGTTGTTGCCGTCACCATCGATGTCCGCTTCTACGGAGCCCTGAAT
>JANTHG010000152.1 GCA_024762535.1 Calditrichaceae bacterium | reverse complement strand
TTATTGTTAGAGAAGATACACCAGGCGACAAACAAATTACAGCTAATTATGTAAGTGACGGTACAAGCGTACAGGTTTCCGATTTACGAATTTTTTTACTGAAATCATTACCCGACTATATGATTCCGGTTGTGTTTCAGGAAATAGATGCAATTCCCTTAACGCCGAACGGCAAAGTAGACCGGAAAGCGCTACCCATTCCCCAAAAATCCCGCAATGCCTCTGCAGTAGAGTTCGTTGCTCCGCGCAATAAATTAGAATCTTATTTGGCTGAAGTATGGCAGGAAATTTTATCCATAGATACCATCGGCGTAAAAGACAATTTCTTTGAACTGGGCGGCAATTCCCTGAAAGCAGCCGTATTTATCAACCGCCTTCAAAAAGATTTTAATGAAACCACACCGGTTAGCGCGGTTTTCAAAGCACCTACGATTCATGAATTGGCCGGTTATATTGTAAACTATTTCCCGGACAGGGCCAAAGAATTGTTCGACTACGATGAATCGTGGAATGCCTGGTACAAAATTGTCCATATTGAGGATGAAGGTATTGATAAAATCGATCAAAATAAAATCGACACTATCCGTGAAATCATTCATCCATTGAGATCCAGTGCCATAGATAAGAGTCCCAAAAATCCACAGGCGGTTTTTGTTCTTTCTCCCCCGCGTTCCGGTTCCACTCTTTTACGAATTATGCTGGCCGGCAATAAAAAACTGTTTTCACCTCCGGAACTGGATTTACTTTCCTTTAACACATTACAGGAACGCAGGAAAGCCTTTTCGGAAGAAGGTCTGGAAATCTGGCTGGAGGCAACCATCCGCGCCATTAAGGAATTAAAACAGACCGATGTGGATGAAGCCCGTCGGATCATGGATGCCTTTGTAGAGCAGGACATGAGCGTAAAAGAATATTACCGTACATTGCAGGAATGGATGGGTGACCGTATATTGGTAGATAAATCGCCCACCTATCCTTTTGACCCGGAAATTTTAAAGCGCGCCGAACAGGATTTTGATCAGGCTAAGTACATCCATTTAATTCGGCATCCCTATGCTATGGTGTACTCCTTCATCGAAGCCAAACTGGATCAGAATTTTTTTCGTTATGAACATCCCTTTACACGGCGGGAACTGGGTGAATTGATCTATATAATCAGCCACCAGAACATCATTCGCTTTTTGCAGGACATTCCCGATGAACGGAAAATGCTGTTACGCTTTGAAGACCTTTTACTTGATCCGTATAACGAAATGATCCGAACATGTGATTTCCTGAATATCAACTTTGATCCGGAAATGTTAAAACCCTATCAGGGCAATAGAATGACAGACGGGGTCAGCGAACATTCTCAAATGGTGGGTGATTTCAAATTCTATTTACATAAAAACATCGATGCCAGCGTAACCGACCGCTGGCGCGAACATCATAAAATTGATTTTTTAAGCGATATAACCTGGGATCTGGCCAAAGGGTTTGGCTATCCCGTGGAAAAACACATTGCCCACTCTCAGTCCGCTGCAATGCAAAGCATCCCGGCCATTCCGAGATCAGCTGAACTACCCCTTTCTTTTGCCCAGCAGCGCTTGTGGTTTCTGGACCAGATGGAACCGGGAAATCCCCAATACAATATTCCTGGCGCCATTCGCCTGCAAGGCAAACTCGATATTGATAAGATGAAACAGGCTTTAAATAGTATTGTTCAGCGTCACGAGAATCTTCGTACCGTTTTCCACAGCTCAGCAGAAGGTAAAGCATCGCAGGTTATTTTGCCGCAATTACAATTGGATTTACCGGTCGTAGATGCTGCCGGTGTTTCGGATAGTGATCTCATTGCACGGGCCAATCAGGAATCCGCCAAACCGTTTGATTTGAGTAAGGCGCCTTTGTTACGAGCCAAACTTTTCAGAATTTCCGATCAGGAATTTATTTTGATGATTGTAATGCATCATATTATTTCCGACGGGTGGTCTGTTAATGTGCTGGTTCGGGAACTTTCTTTTATTTACAACGCGCTTGTTAAAAACGAAAGCGTTCCTTTACCTCCGTTACAAATTCAATACGCCGATTTCGCAGCCTGGCAGCGTCAGTGGTTAAGCGGTTCGCGCTTGGATACTGAAATGACTTTCTGGAAAAAGGAATTGGAAGGCGCCTCCTTCTTTTTGGAATTACCAACCGATTTCCCCAGACCTAAAATGGTCACTCATCAGGGAAAACGCCTGGTGTACCGTGTTCCGGATGCTCTTTACCAACAATTGAATCAAATGAGTAAGGAACACGAAACCACTTTATTTATGGTTCTGCTGGCAGCCTTCGAAACCATGCTCTACCGCTATTCCGGCCAGGATGATTTTACCATCGGGACGCCGGTGGCAAATCGTAACCGCAGTGAAATTGAACCGTTAATTGGTTTTTTTGTGAATACACTGGTGTTACGCAGCACCATAAACAGCGACCGTTCCTTCCGGCATCATTTACGGCTGGTTAAAAAAATAGTAATGGACGCTTTTGACCATCAGGACATACCTTTTGAAAAATTAGTGGATACACTCCAACCGGAACGGGAAATGAGCCACACACCACTCTTCCAGGTTATGTTTTCCATGCAGCGTTCGGATATTCAGGAAATGCATTTGGAAGAACTTACCTACACTCCTTTTGCCATAGAAACAGAAACCGCCAAATTTGACCTGAATTTAGAAATTGTAGAACACACCAATCGCATGGTGGCTATCTTCGAATATAAAACTTCTCTGTTTAAGGAAGAAACCATTCAGCGCATGATGAACCATTTTACCACGCTTTTAGAAACCATCTGTAAAAATCCGGATCAAAATATTGCGCAATTACCTTTAATAAAAAAAGCAGAAGAGAAACATATATTAGAATTATTATCGGCTTCCAAACTGAACTATCCGCAAACAGAGTGCCTGCATCAATCCATCGAAAAACAGGCGAGACAAAATCCGGATCGGTTTGCTGTAGGCTTATTTAATCAATCCCTAACCTTTGGTCAATTAAATCAGCGTGCCAACCAACTGGCTCATCTATTAATAGAATCCGGAACCAAACCGGAATCCATTGTTGGTATTTTGATGGAACGTTCTGTTGATATGATTGTCAGCATGCTGGCCATCTGGAAAGCGGGTTGCGCTTACCTGCCTCTGGATCCGGCGTATCCGGCCGAACGCATTCAATATATGCTGAACGATGCTCAGGTGCCGCTTTTACTTACGCATCAAACGGTTCCCTATTCGGTAAGCACTCCACAAATCCAAACCGTGCTTCTGGATGCACATCAGGCAACGATTGATTCAAAATCGACAGAAAATCCCGATAAAGCGCTTTCATCCGACAGTCTGGCTTACATCATTTATACCTCCGGTTCCACTGGCAAACCCAAAGGCGTTATGATCAGCCACCGTTCGGCCCAACATCTCGCCGCTAATTTACAGCAAACCGTTTACAATCGACTTAACGAAGAATCGTGTAAAATCAGCCTGAACGCGCCCATTCCCTTTGATGCATCCATGCAGCAAATTGTAATGCTGACGCGCGGCCACGGTTTACAGATTATCCCCATGGAAGCACGTGCTGACGGCGAATCCATGCTAAACTATCTGCGTGAACATAAAATCCAGGTGTTGGACTGTGTACCGTCTCAGCTTAAGCTGATGTTAGACGCAGGATTAACCGAGGCGAACCAGTGGAAACCGCTTGCAGTTTTGCCCGGTGGCGAAGCCATAGATGAAAACACCTGGCAGCAATTGGTTACATGTGAAGATATTTTATTTTTTAATATGTATGGACCAACGGAATGTACGGTTGATTCAACGATTTGCGATGTCCGAACCAGTCCGGATCGACCCGTTATCGGTAAACCGGTTTCCAATGCGCGCTTCTATATTCTGAACGCGGCCGGTCAGCCCGTTCCCATTGGTGTAGCGGGAGAACTGCACATTGCCGGAGACGGGCTGGCGCGTGGGTATTTAAACCGTCCGGAACTGACATCCGAAAAATTTATTTCTGATCCCTTTGTAAATGATCCCGACGCAAGGATGTACAAAAGCGGTGATTTGGTGCGTTGCCATTCTGACGGTAACATAGAATTTTTAGGCCGGGTAGATCAACAGGTTAAAATACGCGGATTCCGTATTGAACTGGGAGAAATCGAATCGGCTCTGCAGAAACATGAACATATTAAAGATGCTGTGATTGTGGCTAAAGAAATTAAGCCCGGCGATAAACGTTTAATCGCCTATTTAATCCAGGCGGAAAAGGCCTCTTTGCTCATTGCAGACCTGCGTTCCTTTTTAAAACAACGTTTACCCGAATATATGGTACCTGCCGCTTTTATTACGTTAGAAGCGTTCCCGCTGCTGCCCAACGGCAAAATTAACCGTAATACCCTGCCCGAACCGGAATTGGATCGGGACGATCTGGGAACAGAATTTGTTGCAGCCGAAACGGAGCGGGAAAAAATATTAGCTGACATCTGGAAAACAGTGCTCGGGATTGACAAAATAGGTATCAAAGATAATTTCTTTGAACTGGGCGGCGATTCCATTTTAACCATTCAGGTGATTGCCCGCGCCAAACAGAAAGGACTGCAAATTACACCCAAACACGTATTTGAAAATCCGACCATCGAAGCGCTTGCTTTGGTTGCTGAACAAGGTGTGGCTATTCACGCGGAACAGGGTAGCGTCAGCGGCGATTTCCCGGCAACCCCTATTCAGCGCCACTTCTTTGAACAAGCATATATCAATGAAGATCACTGGAATCAATCCGTCATGCTTAAAGTGAATCAGGAAATTCCTCCCGAGATTCTGAAACAGGTGATTAGCAAAATCATAGAACACCACGATGCTCTGCGTTTACGTGTACAAAAACGTGAATCGCTTTCGGAGCTTTTCATCAGCGAGAAGCAAGAGCCGGTACCTGTTCATTACTTTGATTTTTCCGATAAAGAAAGGAATGCCCTTGCAAACGCCATTGAGCAGGAAGCGGAAACGCTTCAGTCCAGCCTGAATCTGGAACACGGTCCGATCATCCGGGTAGCTTATTTTAAACTGCCCGAAAACGAATCCAATCGCTTATTGATAGTGATTCATCACCTGGCCATCGACGGAGTATCCTGGCGCATTTTAACCGAAGATATTCAACTGGCCTTTGCACAGGCCGTTTCCGGGCAAGCCATTACCTTACCGCCTAAATCCACATCCTTTAAATACTGGGCGGAACAATTGGCACCCTTTGCCCAAAGTGATTCAGTTTTAAAGGAATTCGATTTCTGGAAAGCGCAGCTCGATACAGAGATTCCTTCGTTTCCGGCAGATGATCCAAACGGTAAAAATATGGAAAAAACCGTAGAAATTGAAGCTGCTTCTCTGAATAGCGAAGAAACTGCTCTTTTACTGAACGAAGCCAATCAGGCCTATAACACACAAATGAATGAGCTTCTGATTGCCGCACTCGTTAAAGCCTATAAACGCTGGAGCGGGTACGATACACTGTTGCTGGCCCTGGAAGGACACGGTCGTGAAGATATCATTGAAACGGTGGATATTTCCAGAACCGTGGGCTGGTTCACCTCTTTGTTTCCTGTTAAAATGGAGTTAAAAGGGCTTTATGCGGAAGATGAAATCATTCGACACGTTAAAGAACAACTACGGAGCATTCCGCAAAAAGGATTAGGCTTCGGGCTACTGCGTTATCTATCCGATAACCCGGAAATCCAAACAGCGCTCAGTAGACAAAATCCCCGGATGGTATTTAATTACCTCGGCCAGTTCGGGCCACAAAATCAGGAAGCGCAGATATTTGAAGCAGTAAATGATTTAACCGGTTCCGAGCGGGCACTTGCCAATGCCCGCGAATTTTTATTGGACGTCAGCAGCAGTATTAAAAACAATGTATTGCATCTGCAAATAGCTTACAGTAAGGAACAATTCAAAAAGGAAACGATTCATAACTTTTTAACGTTTTTTCTGGAAGAACTTCAACAAATCATTTTGCACTGTGTTTCCGTAAGCGATAAAACATACACACCATCAGACTTCACGGATGTGGATTTGGAAGATGATGAAATCAGTGATTTATTAGATGAGTTGGAATGATTGGTTTTTTCCGGCATTAGGGATAATGGATTCCTCCCGCTTAGCGGGATGGGAATGACATGAGATTGCTTGGCACTGCTGTGTCATTCCGGCCGCAGAGCCGGAATCCAGAGAATTCGTGCAAGGGGCAACGATTTAACCGGCATTACCAAGAATGGATTCCCACTTTCGTGGGAATGACATGGGAAAATATATAAACTAAATAGTATCGCGTAATTTGGATATAACATAAAATTTTATCCACGTTTCCTAGGACAGAAGATGGCTAATTTAAACGAACGCCTCGCAAAACTTTCGCCCGAACAGCGGGAATTGCTGCTTAATAAGCTAAAAAAAGCCAAACCCGCTGCCAAACCAAGCAAAGAAATTCCACTGCGCAGCGATCCGGACTACCGGCCGCTTTCGTACGGACAAAAGGGATTTTGGTTTTTGGAACAGCTTAATCAGGACAGTTCGGTTAACAACATTCCTTCGGCGTTGAATTTCGAAGGACGTTTGAATATAGAGGCGCTGGAAAAAAGTTTGAATCAAATCATTCGCCGCCACGAAATTTTACAGGTCCATTTTGAAACGCAAAACGGCCAACCGCTGCAGGTGCCGCAGGCGGATGTAAAACTGACTATTGCGCTGGTGGATTTGACTGCACTAACGGAGGAAGACAAGGAAGTTAGAGCGCGCCAACTGATTTCCGAAGAAGCCCTTCTGCCCTTTAACTTAGCACAGGCGCCGCTGGTACGCGCCAAATTGCTGCGTTTAAACAAGCAACGTCACATTTTACTGCTCACCTTGCATCATATCATTGCCGACGCCTGGTCGGTGGGCATTTTTGTGCAGGAAATCATCGCCCGCTACACGGCGCTGGTGAAACATACGCCGCTGAGCATAAGCGAACTGCCCATTCAGTATTTTGATTTTGCCGCCTGGCAGGAAGAATTTTTACAAAGCGAGCGCGTACAGAAACAGTTGAAATTCTGGCTGGATACGCTGAGGGATATGCCGCCGGCGCTGGAACTGCCCACGGACCAGCCGCGGCCGCCGGTGCAAACGCACCATGGCGCCCACCTTCCCTTCAGGCTGTCGCCGCAGCTTTCGCAAAAACTCATTGAGTTGAGCAAACAAAACAGCGTTACCCTGTTTATGACCCTGCTGGCCGCCTATCAGGTTTTTCTGTACCGCTACAGCGGACAAAGCGATTTCGGCGTGGGCGCGCCGCTGGCCAACCGCCATTACAAAGGCAGCGAACAGTTGATTGGCCTGTTTATCAATACGGTAGTGATGCGCTCGAACTTAGATCCGCGGCAAAGCTTCGAAGCCCTGCTGCAACAGGTAAAGGCCTTTAGTCTGGACGTGTTTTCCAACAATGACGTACCCTTCGAAATGGTCGTTAACCAGATGAAACCGGATCGCGATCTCAGCCGCAACCCCCTGTTTCAGGTATTGTTCGATTTCCAAAATACGCCGCGCCCGGCGCTGGAACTGCCGGAATTACAAATCAGTATTCTGGAACAGGAAAGCGGTACGGTTAAATTCGATTTGGTGCTTTCCATGAAACAAAGCGGCGAT
>JANTHG010000151.1 GCA_024762535.1 Calditrichaceae bacterium | reverse complement strand
GCCCTTTGCGTCGGATAATACAGCGGCACGTTTTACCAAAGCATACGAACGGGAAATTCGCCATTTTTATCGTGTTATTCGCGGACAGGACCAAAATCAATCCCCGGCGGAAGATGGTGTGCGTATTGCCCGAATTATTGAAAACTTATACAAGTCGGCGCGGACTGGTACAGAAGTATTGGTTGATGCATAGATGAAACAATTTGACAAAGATTTGCAATACATAATTCATATGGCTAATTTAAAGGCTGTGATTAAATACGTACCTGTATTTACTGCCCTTTTTGTCCTGTTTGGAAGTCTTAGGGCGCAGGGAATACCTGATAATTTAACCGTTCTTAATCGTATGTATGGAACGGTAATCGATTCATTGACCAAAGAAATGGCTGAACCCCGGCTAATTATTCCGCTTAAAAAGGGTGAGTCCGTTACTTTTTTACGAGCCGGGTGGATTGACTACTGGACAAATGCTGACAGGAAAGATTTAAAAGATACAACATCCCATCAGCTGAATATTGAAAATTTTAATGTAAAAATTGAATACCGAGAGAATGGGATCGGTTTATTGGGTTTAAACCGGTTCATTGAACGGCGGATCCATCTGACGTTAAAGGGATGGATCGAATCTATGGATCAGAAGCAATTAGATACCGCATTCAATTTGCATAAAATACGCCAGGATACAATCTCTGCAGCGGATTTATCTGACTTGGAAAAAAGCCCTTATTCTTTTTGCAGAGGTAGCTTTCAATCCCGATCCGCCTGGACAAATTTTATTGAACCGGCGCTGGTGATCATTTCGGTAGGGGTGAGCATCTATCTGTTTTTTAGTGTGCGCAGTTAATTATTGAACTTTTTTGGGAACGAACCGTAAGAATAGTCCGAATCAAACGGATATTTTAATTGGGAGAATCACTTTGTTGAGAATACTATTATTAGTAAGTATGTTAGCTCTGATTTTTAGTTGTGCCGGAACGAAACCGCAGGCGGACTGGTCCGGTACGCAATATTTTCACTATGCCCGTCAATTATTTGATGATGAAGAATATTATGATGCGGCCAATGAATTTACTGTGGTAGTGCTGCGCTATGCCGGAACGTCTGTAGCGGACAGTGCTCAGTTCTATTTGGCCAAATCCCATTTTATGATGGAAGAATATCTGATTGCAGCTGTTGAATACGAAAAACTTATTAACAGCATGAGCCGAAGTCCTCTGGTACCGGAAGCTCAATTTGAACTGGCGGAAAGTTATTTTGAGCTTTCTCCGCGCCCTTCTTTGGATCAGGAGTATACCTTTAAAGCCATTCGTGCCTATCAAACATTTATAGAAGATTATCCCACACATCCGCTTAAAGAAAAAGCTGAAAAACGGATTTCAATTTTACGCGATAAACTGGCAGACAAGGCCTTTGAAAATGCGGAAATTTACCGCAAAATGCGTAAATATAAAGCGGCGATTATTTATTACGATCAGGTAATTGAAAATTATTACGACAGTTCCTGGGCAGATAAAGCCATGGTCGGGAAAATCGAAACTTACATTGAAATGGAAGATTTTGTTATGGCGCGTAAAGAAGTGGAAAAATTTCGCGCTCAGTTTCCGGACAGTAGTGAAAATAAAACGGTTGATGAACTGGTAAACGAAATTCCGGCAGAGGCAGAAAACAAATAGTATGCCTTCTTTCTCCACACTATCCAAAATAGCCCTGTTTGGCGGTACCTTTGATCCGGTACATCTCGGTCATTTAATTGTGGCCGAATGGGCCTGGGATGCCCTTGGTTTAGATAAAGTGATTTTTATTCCCAATCATATCCATCCCTTTCGTAAACGCAGGGATATTACGCCGCCGGAACAGCGATTAGACATGCTGGAACTGGCTTTACAGGCCTATCCCAATTTTGAAGTAAGTTCCGTAGAATTGAAACGCAAGGGTGTTTCGTACACTGTGGATACGTTGGAATATTTCCATAAAACCTATCCGGACAGCGAATTGTTCTTTTTAATTGGCGCGGATAATTTACTTAAATTTGATGAATGGAAAAAGCCGCAACGTATTTTGGAACTGGCTAAAATAGTCGTTTACAACCGGGATGACAGTCAGGTAGAAAGTGATACCCGCAATGAACGTATAATTTATCTGAATAGCCCCAATATTAAAATTTCCAGCACACAAATCCGTGAACGCATTAAACAGGGCCATTCCTGTAAGAGCATGCTGCCGCTAAAAGTGTGGCAATACATCGAAGAAAACCACATTTATAAATAAAATCCTTCTATTTCACAGTGTGTACAAAAAGCGTTTAATCTTTTTAGTGGGCGTCTTTTCAAATTCCTCCGGATAGAGTTTTATTTTGCTGATTTGACTGAATTTGGGCAATGTGCCATTCACTTCTTTCCGGTTGGTCTCCATCAGCTCGTCTAATTTCTCAACAGGTATTCCTTTGGCATCTGTCGCTTCATAATCGGGATAAATCAGTGCAATGAGCCGGCCTTCTTTTTCCAGAACCAGCGATTCCTGAACAAAAGGCAGATTATTCAGCTTAGCTTCGATTTCTTCGGGATAGATATTTTGCCCCGAAGCGCCTAAGAGCATGTTCTTTTTTCGGCCATGGATATAAATAAAATCTTCTGAATCCATCACGCCCATATCACCCGTATGAAGCCAGCCTTCAGCATCGACTACGTCCCGGGTTGCTTCTTCGTTCTTGTAGTAGCCGGTCATCTGGTTTTCGCCGCGAACAAGGATTTCGCCATCGATGGTTGCTGGATCGGGGGAATCGATTTTAACTTCCAGATAGTCTATTTTCTGTCCCACGGAACCCGGTTTTTGCTTTTTCCATCCGGCATAGCTGATTAAGGGACCGAACTCAGTCATTCCATAGCCCACAGTAATGGGGAAATGAATCGCATTGAAAAATGCTTCCACTTCTTTGTTCAAAGCCGAACCGCCTACTACAATTTCGTATAAATTGCCGCCAAAAACCGAAAGCAATTGGTTGCGGATTTTATTCTGCAGCAACTGATTGACTTTAGGCAATTTCCATAAAACCTGCATGCTTTTTTTATCCAACAGCGGTTTAATTTTCCCTTTGTAAATTTTTTCAATAATTAAGGGAACCGTTAAAAAGAGTTTGGGGCGGACATCAGTAAGCGCCTTCAGCAAGATCCGTGGTGTGGGTGTTTTGTTCAGAAAGGTGGTGTGTACGCCGAGGCAGAAGGGAAATAAAAATTCAAAGGCGCAGCCAAAGGCATGGGCCAGGGGCAAAATGGAAAGCATAGTGTCGCCGGCTTTTAAATCAAAATGATTGATGGCATACACCACGTTTACGGTAAGGCTGCGCAGGGGAAGCATCACGCCTTTGGAAAATCCGGTGGTGCCTGATGTGTACACCAAAGCGCTCAATTGAGAATTATCAATCTCCGGCAATTTGAACTGATCGGCTTTAAAAGAAGAACCGAGCGTCTTGTTAAATTCTTCGACAGCGGTTTCAATATTTTTAAGGCTGCTTTTTTTGCAGGTGTGCACACATTGTAAATCGTTTAAAGAAAAAACCGTGTTCAGCTTTTGTAAACGATCCGGGTTAAGCGCTTCGAGGATACGTTGATCGGCAAAGACCATTTTGGCTTCGGAATGGGTTATAAGGTGATCCATATCGTCAGCGCTAAAATCAGCAAGAATGGGAACAATAACGCCGCCATAGGAAACGACCGTTAGATAAGTGAGCGCCCAGTTGACGGAGTTCTGACCGATTAGGGCAATTTTATCACCCTGTTTAATGCCGCATTTTCGGAAGATTACATGCCATTTTAGAATATGTTCGGCAACGCCGGAAAAGGTAACAGTTGTTCCATTATAATTGGATAGGGCGGGTGCATACCAATTTTGCCTGATGGAGGCCTGAAAGAGCGAAATAAGATTTTCCTGTATCATGGTTTATCCTTCGATTCATTTATCTTCGGCTGACAAGCGGAATGTAACTATTTTTACATCTAAATACTTCATAAAAATAAAAACAATTTGGCCGAAAAGACCATTGTTATGTAACTTACTTAAAACAAAAATAGTAGATTGAAAATTGTCAACACATTCAACGTTACCCATTTCGGGAATTATTTACGATATTAAAAAATACGCCATTCACGATGGTCCCGGCATCCGAACAACTGTGTTTATGAAAGGTTGTCCGCTTGATTGCTGGTGGTGTCACAATCCGGAAAGCCGCGATCCCAATCCGCAACCTCGTGGAAAGATGCGCCCTGTTAAAAATTTGCCTTTACTGGATAATGAAAATAATCTTATTGGCACTCGGGTAACTACCGAAGCCGTGCTGGCAGAAATCCGCAAAGACATTTTGTTTTTTGATGAATCCGGCGGTGGTGTTACGTTTTCCGGTGGCGAACCACTCTTACAGCCTCGGTTTTTACAGGCTTTGCTGAAAGCTTGTAAACTGGAAGGTATTCACACAGTTGTGGACACTACCGGATTCGCTCCCTTTAAATCAATCGAGATGCTGGCCCCTTATGTGGATTTATTTTTGTACGATATTAAACTGTTAGATGATACATTGCACCGAAAATATATCGGTGTATCGAATAATCGTATTATTGAGAATCTGCTTAAAATGGAAAACGCCGGCTATCCCTTACATATCCGTATTCCGCTTATTCCGGAATTTACGGATAGCAAAGAAAATCTGGAATCCATCGCCCTGTTTTTAAAGGAAAGAACACGCATACGCTCAGTCGAGCTGCTTCCTTACAACAGCATTGGGGAGAGTAAATATGAACGGCTTGGGCTGGATTTTCGTCCCGGTAAGCATGCCATGCAAACGGAAGCGGAACT
Organism: Calditrichaceae bacterium; assembly: GCA_024762535.1. Lineage (GTDB taxonomy): Bacteria > Calditrichota > Calditrichia > Calditrichales > Calditrichaceae > JANTHG01. Next base: position 2,844 of record JANTHG010000151.1, on the reverse strand, counting down.
GGAAAGGAAACAGGATCTTTTCCGTGCCATGGGTTTTGGAATTGCAGAGTGACTAATTTCCGAATCAAATTCTGTTATTAAAAGGAAGTAAAAATAATATTCAGGATCAAAGTATGAACAACCGTATTGATAAGCTCCGTCAGGAATCGCTGGAAACCCGGGAAACACTGAATCATGAACGCGCTGTGCTGCTTACAGATTTCTTTCGCTCACCCATAGCCCGGCAGGTTTCCATTCCGGTGGGTCGTGCCTTGGCTTTTAAACACGTTCTGGACCATAAAACCATTTATATCGGAGATGGTGAGCTGATTGTAGGAGAGCGCGGCCCTGCGCCCAAAGCGGTGCCTACCTATCCGGAATTGTGTGCCCACACCCAACAGGACCTGGATATTCTGCACCATCGCGACAAAATCACCTACACTTCAACAGATGAAACCAAACAGATCCTGACGGAAGATATTTTGCCTTTCTGGAAAGGGCGCTCCATTCGCGATCGCATTTTTGAGGAAGTAGATGCGGAATGGAAAGACGCGTATTCCGCCGGTGTGTTCACCGAATTTATGGAACAGCGTGCGCCCGGGCATACGGTTTTAGATGATAAAATATATCGTAAAGGTATGCTGAATTTTAAAGCGGATATATCCGCAGCCATTGAGCAACTCGATTTTTACAACGATCCGAAGGCTTTAGACAAACGGGAAGAATTGAAAGCGATGCGTATCGCTGCCGATGCTATTATTCATTATGCGGAACGGCATGCCCTTCGTCTAGAAGAACTGGCAGAGAACGAAGAAGATATTCAGCGTAAAAGCGAGCTGCAGCAAATGTCCGAAATATGCCGTTGGGTCCCGGCCCATGCACCGCGCACCTATTGGGAGGCCCTGCAATACTACTGGTTTGTCCATCTCGGCGTGGTTACGGAACTGAATACCTGGGATTCCTTTAATCCCGGCCGGCTGGATCAGCATTTACTCCCTTTTTATCAACAAGGATTAGAGGAAGGCAGCTTAAGCAAAGAACGGGCAAAAGAATTACTGATGGCCTTCTGGATTAAATTTAATAATCAGCCCGCACCGCCAAAGGTGGGTGTTACGGCCCAGGAAAGCAACACGTACACCGATTTTTGTCTGATTAATGTGGGAGGCGTAACCGCTGACGGTCAGGATGCGACTAATGAAATGAGTTACCTGATTTTGGACGTAATTGAAGAAATGCGTTTACTGCAACCCAGTTCAATGGTTCAAATCAGTAAAAAAAATCCGGACCGTTTACTGCGCAGGGCCATGGAAATCATCAAAACCGGCTATGGCCAGCCATCCCTGTTTAATACGGATGCCATCGTCCAGGAAATGGTCCGACAGGGCAAAGATATTATTGATGCCCGTCTTGGCGGGGCCAGCGGTTGCGTGGAGGCCGGGGTGTTTGGTAAGGAAAGCTATATTTTAACCGGCTATTTTAACCTGGTTAAAGTATTGGAAATTACAATGCATAACGGACTTGACCCCTCTACCGGAAAACTAATAGGAATGAAAACAGGTGAGCCGGAAACCTTTGCTTCTTTCGAAGATTTGTTTGAAGCCTTTAGCAAACAACTGCGCCATTTTATTGATATAAAAATTAAAGGAAACCGCATTATTGAACAGCTTTACGCCAGGTACATGCCAGCTCCTTTTCTTTCTATCCTGGTGGATGATTGCATTGAAAAAGGAACCGACTACAATGCTGGCGGTGCGCGCTATAATAATTCCTACATACAGGGCGTAGGTATGGGAACTATAACAGATGCTCTGTCTGCCATCCGTCATTTGGTTTTTGAGAAAAAGGTTTTTTCCATGTCCGATTTATTGCAGGCGCTAGATGCCGATTTTGAAGGGTACGAAGAAATTCGGGATCAATTATTAAATAGCGCGCCCAAATATGGTAATGACGACGACCGGGCGGATTCTCTTACCCGTTTGGTCTTTGAAGAATATTTTAATTCGATTGACGGCCGGCCCAATACCAAAGGCGGACATTATCGTGTCAATCTGCTGCCCACTACTGTGCATGTCTATTTCGGTAAAGTGGTAGGTGCCACGGCAGATGGTCGAAAAGCAGGGGTACCGCTTTCCGAAGGTATTTCGCCGGTACAGGGCGCGGATACCAATGGGCCAACCGCTGTGATTAAATCGGCCGCCAAAATAGATCATTTGCGAACCGGGGGAACGCTGCTCAATCAAAAATTTACACCGCAGGTTCTTTCGACGGAAAGCGGCCTGACCAAAGCGGTGCAATTGGTACGCAGCTATTTTAGGATGGATGGCCACCACATTCAGTTTAATGTGGTTACAGCCGAAACTTTACGCAAAGCACAGGCTCATCCCGAAGCGTACAAAGATTTGATTGTACGTGTGGCCGGTTATAGTGATTATTTTGTTGATTTAACACCGGAACTCCAGGAAGAAATCATCCGCCGCACGGAACAAGAAATTTAAAAAAATTAAGAATGATGAAATATCGCGCTAAGTTGCATAGTTATACCTCAATAATTGTTGTTTTTTTAAACTGAATGTTAGTCTAAGGAGGTCAAATGAAGGTAGCTGTGGCAACCTACGATGGTGATTATGTGGATGAACGGTTTAATAACTCTTCATCATTTAAAATATATCATATTCAAGATAATAAAATCATTGATGTGGAAATGCGGCAAAGAGAACAAGCTGGATGTTGTTCCACACAAAATACAGAGGAAGAAAAATCCGAAAAACATAGCTGTGGATGTGGTAGTGGCGGGCAAAGACACCACGAGAAAGTTGCGTCTGAAATTGCCGATTGCCACGCCTTGATTGTGGGAGGCATTGGAAA
>JANTHG010000150.1 GCA_024762535.1 Calditrichaceae bacterium | reverse complement strand
TTTAATGTAAGCCCATTCTTCGGGAATATCGGGATTGCCGTATTCGCCCATCCAACTGGCGCCGGCCAACAGTTTGTTGAAGCGTTCAATATCCAGCAAAGGAACCCGGCACACCACAGCGTTAAACAATTCCGGACGCTGAGTAAATACCGCGCCTACCAGCAAACCGCCATTGCTGCCGCCCATTATGCCAAGATGGGCAGGGGATGTTATTTTTCTTTGAATCAAATCTTCGGCTACCGCAATAAAATCATCATAAGCGCGCTGCCGGTGTTCTTTAAGAGCGGCCAGATGCCATTTAGGCCCGAATTCACCGCCGCCACGAATGTTGGCTACCACGTACACACCGCCACGTTCTAACCAGTTGGAACCGATGGTTGCCGAATATCCGGGGCGCAGGGAAATTTCGAATCCGCCGTAGCCGTAAAGCAGGGTCGGGTTGGCGCTGTTGCGTTTTAAACTTTTGGAAGAAATCATAAAATAAGGAATGTGCGTGCCATCTTTGGATACGGCCCAGAATTGTTCCACTTTAAATTTGGAAGCGTCAAAAAAGGCGGGTAATTGTTTCAGCTTAACAATGGAACCCGGCTTATCGGAAAAAAAGAGGCTGGATGGTGTCAGGTAACCACTGTAGTAGAAAAAATAACGGTCGCTTAAATCATCCGTGCTGCCAATGCTGATGGTGCCCATCTGTGGTGTGTTAACCTGTTCCTGTCGCCACTTTCCGTTCTGCAGGGTAAAGCGATACAAAATATTATGCACATTGGTCAATACATTCACCAATAAATAATTTTTAGTGGAAGCCACGGAAGAAATGCTGGACCTGGCATCCGGTTCAAGAATAACCGAAAAATCACGTGCGCCGTTTAAAAAGCGATCGTAATCGATGCTGAGCAGAGCGCCCTGTTTAAAGGTGGATTTGCCTACCGTCCAGTCCGTTTTAAGCTGAATGATGAGTTGATTCCTGAAAATGGTTGAAATATCGGCGTCATCCGGTAGGGGGAGTTTGATGAGTTTCCCCTTTTCCATCACATAGGTGTGGTGTGTGTAGAAAGTCATATTTTGCGAAACCATTTCGTAAGAACGTTCTGGTGTATGCACTACATAGCCCCAAACACCCATATCTGTGGAATCACCTGTGAACCAGGTTTGGGCTTTACTTAATTGGCTGCCCCGTTTCCACACTTTGGTAACGAGGGGGTAACCGGATGACGACGTGGTACCGGGGCCAAAATCCGTGGAAACCAGCAAGGTGTTTTTATCTTTCCAGGAAACCGAACCTTTGGCTTCGGGTAGATAAAAACCGTTTGGTACAAATTGTTTGGTGACCAAATCGAATTCGCGGATAACCACAGCGTCGCCGCCCCCGCGTGAAAGATTGAGCATACAACGGTTGTAATCGGGGTAGAGGAAATTGGCTCCTTTGTAAACCCATTTTTCATTTTCCGCTTTATTTAATGAATCAATGGATAAAACGGTTTCCCATTTTGGCTCGGCTTTACGGTATTCTTCCAAGCTGGTACGACGCCAGATACCGCGTTCATGGTCGGCATCCTGCCAGAAATTGTAAATATAATTACCAATGATGGAAGGCGCGGCAATCCGTTCTTTGGAATTATTGATTTCGAGATTCTTTTTGTAGATGGCTTCAAATTCGGGTTTGGACTTGAGTACCTTTTCTGTAGCCGCATTATGGGCGCGTACCCAATTTAATGAGGAATCACTGTCCACCTGTTCCAACCAGAGAAAGGGGTCGGATTTTTGTTGGGCGAAGAGGGTAGAAACGGAAAAAAGTATGACCAGGCCAGATAATAAGAGGAAACGTAACATGTTGATCCTTTCTGTGATGATACGTGTTGATTTTAAATAATCAAAATGAATTTAATAGCACGGTGGTTGTTTTCCAAGACTCTTATTTTAGAAAGTTAATATATTGTTAATTTCCCTATTGCTTATCTATTGTAAAATAGCAGAATATTAAATGAACTTTTTGCAAATTTAAGCGATTGTTTATATAAAAAATCAATACCAGTAACCATAATTTGTGGATATCGGGATTGCTATAGCGGTTGACCAGATAAAAAAACGTAAACGTTAAATTTATTATTTCAATAACTGGGTTAAATATAGATATTCAGTGCGATTTACCAAGTGATTAGCGATGAATGGTTAAACTAAAGGATAAATAGAAGATATGTGGGCATGAATGGAAATACGTACGAATAGATTTAATAAAAATAATACGCTTCTATGGAAGCGTCGCCACTATTTCTTTAAGCCTGCGCTCCGCTAATTGAATGTATTCGGCATTTATTTCATACCCCAAATACGATCGTCCGCTTTGTACAGCGGCCACGGCTGTGGTGCCGGAACCCATAAACGGATCAACGATCACATCACCGGCAAACGAGAACAGTTTTATCAGTCGTTTGGGCAATTCTACGGGGAAAGGGGCCGGGTGGCTGCGATTCAATTCCGGCTGAAAACGCCAGATGGAAGAAATATATTCGCGCCATTCTTCTTTACTTAATCGGGATTCTTCTTTTTCTTCTTTCGGAAATTTCTCCGGCGGGCCGTCTTTTACAAAAATATTGATAAATTCTACGGTATTTAAAAAGTAGAAGTTGGGCGGATAGGGATACGAGCCCATCATCAGCTGATCCGTACTGCCTTTATCCCAAATCACCTGGGCATAACGGAAGAAGTCAGTTTCTTTGAGTATGGATGACTCAATATCATTATTAATATTTAAAATATCACGGTTGTAATGGGTGGAATACTGCTTTTTGGCCATGGGCATGATCGGTGAATTAATACACAGTTTGCCATTGGGTTTTAAAATGCGGAAGCATTCCTTCCAAACCGGCAGCATACTTTCGATGTAATGCTCGTACGTGGCGCTGCTTTTGCCAATCTGCTCTTCCATGCCGTAATCTTTTACATTAAAATAGGGCGGTGAAGTAATAATCAACCGGATGGATTGATCCGCTATTTCGGACATGGAAGTGGATGATTTATGAAAAATCGTATTTATCATGGTAATCCGTTTATGGTTTTGAAGAGACGAAATTACTGGACCTTAATCAAAAGTGCAAGCTGGTCAGGTATGAAAAACTTAAGGGCAGACGATTTTTTTATTTTTAGATTCTCAATTTTTTAGTAAGTTATTTTATTTAATAGGAAGAATGTAAAGAGAGTTATTCATGTCTGTACAGGAAGAAATAGATCAATTACAGCCGGTAAAGGTTGCGCATGGTATTCGTTCGTATGTGGCCCATGATAATCCGAAGCGCATCAACATCACTTATTATTTTAATGAAAAAAGCGGGCATGTTTTGGCACGGGTACGCTTTGGGCGTGATGCACAGGGCCCCCCCGGACATGCACACGGAGGTGCCCTAGCCGCTGTTTTGGATGAATCCATGGGTATGGCGTCATGGATGAATGATTTAATGACCATGACCGCCGAGCTGAATGTAAGCTATCTGCGCGCGGTGCCGCTGGAACGCGATTTTTATATCGATGCCTGGGTGGGCGATTCGGACGCGCGTAAAATAACTATTCACAGTCGGCTGTTGGCGCCGGATGGCAAAGAGCACACACGTGGCAAAGGTTTGTTTATCCGCCAGGATCGGGAACGTTTTTTGGCAATGCTCAAAAAATCGGGGCAAACGGTTTTACCATCCAGCCCTTTAAGCAAAGATCGGAAATAAATGAATCATCAGTATTTGAAAAATAAAAAAGTGGCAGTAGTGCTGGGAAGTGGTGCCGCACGTGGCTTGGCGCATATCGGTGTATTAAAGGTACTCGAAGAATGGCAGATTCCGGTTGAAATTGTAGTAGGTGCCAGTATGGGGGCCATGATTGGTGGAGCCTATGCGGCCGGTTTAAATGCCGCTCAAATTGAAGATATCGCTTGCGAAACAAACTGGTTGCGGGTAGCAAAAATCCTTTTTCCCAAACGGATTCAGCGCAAAGCCCTGGTGGACGGCGAGGGTGTGGAAGAGTTTTTACTCGCTTTGGTGGGAGACCGCCAAATTGAACAGTTAAAACGTTCCTTTGCCTGCATTGCTACAGATATTTGGAGTGGGGAAGAAATCGAGTTAAATTCCGGCTCTTTGGTACGCGCCATCCGGGCCAGCATTTCCTTCCCTTTTTTATTTTCACCATTCGAAATCAACAACCATCTGCTTATGGATGGAGGCATGGTCAACCCCCTGCCGGTCAATGTGGCACGGAAGATGGGTGCGGATTTTGTGATTGCTGTTCAGGCAACACGCCCGTTAGATTACCCGGCCAGGCAATTGAGTTCTGGTTCGATTGTATCGGAAACCCGCATGCCGGCGGCAGTGAGCGCATCATCCTTTCTGGAACGCTTTTTCAACTATTTTGATGAAAACGGCCTGTTGCGGGAACGTAAACGCAAGCCAATTAAAAAACCGACTATGCGGCAGCAAATGGTTCAAATCGGCACGACCATGGAAAATAAAATTCTTAATTTACGCCTTAAAGAAAGTCCACCGGATATTCTGATTCGTCCCGATGTGGAGGGGGTACAGTTTTTTGATTTTAATCGTGCCCGTGAAATCATCTCCGCCGGTGAACAAGCTATGCGTGCGCAGGAAAAAAATATATTATCCACAAATAGAATCTAAACCGCCTTTTCCTTTGCTCCCAAATGATATGGAAGCGCTAACGATTGTCTACTATGGTTCGCGCTTTACTTAAAATCATTTCCGCAGCCTGCCGGTACGCCGCTAATTTTTGTTCTGCATCGGGCAAGGGTGTTGCGCTTGCTACTTCGTAATAATAGCGGAATTTGGGTTCTGTGCCCGAGGGACGCAGCAATATCCAGCTTTTATCTCTAAAAATGACTTTTAGGCCGTCAATGGTATTGATATCCGTAATTTCTTTTTCTGCACCGTCCACCACAATGGTATCGCTTTTTTTAAAGAGGTCGTTTTGCAGAACCTGCAGCACTGCTTTTTTATATTGTTGCCAGGCTTCGATACTTACGCCTTTTACATCAGCACCTGCTTTGTCCGGATAAAAATAACCGTACTGCTTTTGCAATTCCCGATAAACCGAAGAAAGATTCTTTTCTGTGAAGGTCATAACTTCCAATGCCGCGAGGAATCCGGCCATAGCGCATTTTTCCAGCGTATGTCCCAAAAATGAAATACCATCGGATTCTTCAAATGCCACCAGCACCTTTCCCGTTTGGAGCGGTGCGCGGAAATGTTTAAATCCCACGGCAGTTTCAAACACCGGGCGTTTATTTTCTCTGGCAATATTCAAAGCGAAATCGGAAGAAGGCGCAGTAGAAGCCACTCCACCGGGCAACCCTTTTTGTGCCAGCATTCCAAAAGCAATGGCGCCGAAACGGTTCATATCAATATCCATCTCCGCATCACAGTAACGAATGCGATCCGCATCAGGGTCTAAAGCTACGGCGAGGGTATATTTTTTGGATGCTTTCTGCAAGGCTTTTATCAGGGGCTTTTGATTTTTGGCGCTCGGTTCCGGTTTGACGCCATGAAAAGAAAAATCTTCATTGATGTGAACAAAGGTAAGCGCTCCGGCGGATTTTAACTGAGATACGAGTTCCTCACCCAGCAAGGCTTCGATGTAGCCGCGGGAGGATCCGTGCATATTATCCACAATAATTTTTAAATTCGTTTGCTGCGATTTTAACCAGGAGCGAATCGAAGCCAAATCGAATACTTTGCTTTTCTTTTCAATAAATTCCCGGAAAACCTGCGCTGCGTGAATGTCGTTTTTAAGCGGCATATAATCCGCAGTTGCGGCGCTAAAAGACTGCCCCTCATTCATAAAATAGTTTGCTTTTTCTTCGATTATCGCGGTTAGATTTGTATCGGCGGGGCCGCCATCAGCGGGATTGAATTTTAATCCGGCGTACTCCATAGGATTGTGTGAAGGTGTAAAGTTTAAGGATCCGGCAGCGCCTAATTCTGTTACTAATGCCGAGCCAACACCGGTGGGGCATTCACCGGCAAAATAGATTTTGATTTCTTCGGCAGCCAGTTCCTTCATAGCCGCATCTAAGAAGGCGTCGCCCATATAGCGATTATCCCGAAGCAATAGAATGCCCTTTTGCCGTACCTCCTCAAAAGAGCGGAATCCGTTTACTCGGAGAAATTCGTTGGTTTTCATCATTTCGATGATACCCCGAACCACCTTATGTACATTTAATAGAGTGAAATCCTCGCCTATCACACCGCGCCATCCCGATGTACCGAAAACGACCAGAGTGGGTTCTTGGGATAGTTTAGCCAGTTTTCCCTGAAAGTTTCGAATATCGTTGATTAACTGAATACAGTTTTGTTTGATGGCATCGTTCACCGGGAAATCATTGTAATAATTTCCGAGAATATTAGCGATTTCCCAGAAATGGTAAGAATCGCTCGCCAGCGTTTCCAGTTTTTGAAGATCGAGATGTTCCGCGTTCTGTAAATCCGATTGGATTCGTTTGATGAGTGAAAGTGAAAATTCTTTGTTTAAATTGAGTATCATATGTAGCTCCTGAACAGGCGTTTGAATGAGTCCAAAATTATGAAAAGGCGCTATGGAATCAAAATTAATTTCCCGCCTCAGAATCAGGAATCAATTAATAAATTCTTGCATATTTAGAATTCTTTGTTAGCTTTTCTATTAATTCGTTAAGGATAATAAAAAGGAGTAGAAATGCGATACACACAATTAGGTGAAAGAGGCCCGAAGGTATCAACCGTGGGATTCGGGGCCTGGGCTATCGGAGGAATGAACTGGGGTAAAACCGATGATGCTGTTTCGAAAAGAGCCTTGCATAAAGCGCTGGATTTAGGCGTTACCTTAATCGATACAGCCGATGTGTATGGTTTTGGCCACTCGGAAGAATTGGTTGCTCAGGTATTAAAAGAGCGTGGTAAGGGGGATGTAATTGTTGCGACCAAGGCTGGTAATGATTTCTACAATGCCGATGATAAAGACGACGAGGGGTACGGCCCTATTCGTCAGACCTATACCAAAGAATATATAATGTTTGCCGCAGAGCAAAGTTTAAAACGTTTACAGCTGGATGCTCTGGACATTCTGCAATTACACAGTCCGGATCTGGAGAAACTGGAACAGGACGGACCCTGGGAAGCGTTGCAACAGCTCAAGCAGGAAGGCAAGATAAAGCATGCCGGACTCAGTATTCAGTCCTTTCAGGAAACAAATCAGGCGCATTTACTGGATGCACATCACGACCTATTAGACGTGATTCAGGTTCGCTACAATCTGTTGGAACGGGAAGCTGAAAAGGTATTGTTTCCTAAAGCTCTGGAATATGGTATCGGCGTTATTGTTCGCATCCCGCTTCTGTTTGGGTTTTTAACAGGAAAGTTTGACCGCACCAGCACCTTTGGAAAAGATGACCACCGCAGCATGAATTTATCCAAAGAAAAATTAGAGCAGTATCTAAATCAGTTGGAAGAATATGAAACCTTGTACGCTAAATATCCCAATCAAACGAAAGCCCAAGTCAGTCTGAGATTTTGTACAACGCATCCGGCTTGTCATGTGTCCATTCCCGGCGCCAAGACGGAACAGCAGGTGATTGATAATTGTGCGGCATCGGATTTAGGGGATTTGTAGGTTAGAAAAGAGCCAACGAGCGGAGTCGAATCCGTCGGAAGTCGGATCCGCCTACCGGCGGGCCGCTGACCTGATCATGGTTTATGGCTAGATAAATAATCTTT
>JANTHG010000149.1 GCA_024762535.1 Calditrichaceae bacterium | reverse complement strand
CGGGATTTACGGTACAGTTGGTTCAGGAAAACGTCCCTGCCGAAGATGCGGGCATGGATCAGGAAGCACCGGAAGTTTCCGCCCGTATTTCACAGAATAAATACCGGTTGACCACTCCCGCCTCATCCGGCAAACCACTTCAGGTTACTCTGCAGTTTAGCGGTTCGATTTACCATCCCATTGAACAATCGGCCGAAGAATACGCCCGCGGCTTTTCCACTACTCCCGGCCTCATCGATACCGTAGGTGTGTTCCTCGCCGGCTCTACGGACTGGATTCCCCTGTTCGGGCAGAAATTGCTTACCTTTGAATTAACCACCACTCTGCCTGCGGGCTGGGATGTGGTGAGTCAGGGCAAACGTACTGCCCATAAAATAATCAACGGCAAACGCGTGACCACCTGGGTTTCACCGCAACCCATGGAAGAGGTCTTTTTAATTGCCGCCCGCTTTCACGAATATGACAAACCAGCCGGATCCGTGGATGTAATGGCCTTTTTACGCACGCCAGACGAAGCGCTGGCCGGTAAATATCTGGAGACAACCGCCCAGTATTTAGAAATGTACCGCAATCTAATCGGGCCGTTTCCTTTTGCCAAATTCGCTCTGGTAGAAAATTTCTGGGAAACCGGTTACGGTATGCCCTCTTTTACCCTGCTTGGGGAAAAGATCATTCGCTTCCCGTTTATTCTGCACTCTTCCTACCCCCATGAATTGCTGCACAACTGGTGGGGTAACAGCGCGTATGTGGATTTTAAAACGGGAAACTGGTGTGAAGGCCTTACCGTTTACATGGCGGATCAGTTGATTAAAGAGCAGCGCGGACAAGGTGCGGTTTACCGCCGGTCTACTCTGCAAAAATACACGGATTACGTAACGCCGGAAAATGATTTTCCCCTAAACCAATTTCTATCCCGCAACAGCGCGCCCTCCGAAGCAGTGGGGTACGGTAAATCCATGATGCTGTGGAATATGCTGCGCGACCAGATTGGCGATGAAGCTTTTGTAAAAACCGTACAAACCTTTTACCGCCAAAATAAATTCAAATTCGCTTCGTTTGATGATATTCGCCACGCGGCAGAACAGGTTACAGGCAAAGATTTTAACGCCTTTTTCCGTCAGTGGGTGGATCGTACCGGAGCGCCTCAACTACAGCTCTCGCAGGTAGTACGGCAGCAAAAACAAAACGGAAGCTATGAACTTCGATTCCACCTGAGTCAGATTCAGCCAGAAGATGTGTTTACCCTGCTGGTGCCTGTGGCTGTTACCACGGCACAGGGAACAATCATTCATAAAGTGGAAATGACACAAAAGCAACAGGATTACACTCTGCAGGTACCAAATAATCCCTTGCTTGTGGAAATTGACCCTCAGTTCCAGCTCTTTCGCCGGCTCGATCCTATGGAAACGCCGCCGACATTGACTAAAATTTTAGGAAACAAACGGATTTTAATTGTACTGCCATCCAAAGCATCCCCGGCAAAACAGGCAGCTTATAAACAGTTGGCGGGCATCTGGGCTAAAGACCCTGGCAAAATCGTGGAAATTAAAACCGATTCCGACATCAGCGCACTGCCTAAAGATCGTGCTGTGTGGCTGTTTGGCCAGGATAACGCCTTTCGCCCGCAGATAGAACAGGTGGTTAAGGGATATCCCATTCAGGTGAAAGCCCATTCCCTGCTTCTTGATAAAACCTCCGTTTCAACGGAAAATAAAAGTGTGGTGGTAACAGCCCGGCATCCGGGCAATCCCTCTTCCGTACTGGTCTGGCTGACTGTGGGACAGCCCGACGCTGTAGCCGGTTTAGCGCGTAAATTGCCGCATTACGGTAAATACAGCTATCTCGCTTTCGAGGGTTCCGAGCCCACTAATATTGCCAAAGGCCAGTGGCCGGTAGTACATTCCCCGTTAACCTATCATTTCCCGGGCGGCGAAAACGCATCTTCCAAATTGCCGCTACGGCCCGCTTTGGCTAAACTGGCGCCCGTGTTCTCAGCCAAACGGATGATGCAGACCATTCAGTATTTATCTTCGGATGCCTTAAAGGGCCGCGGACTGGGTACGCCCGAACTGGATCAGGCTGCGGATTACATTGCCAAAGCCTTTAAAGAAGCCGGATTGCAGCCCGGCGCCGATGACGGCAGTTATTTTCAGATCTGGCAGGATGTGGTAAACGCCAAAGGGGACAAAGGCACCATTAAAAATATTATCGGCATTTTGCCGGGCACCAACCCCAAAATGGCCGGCGAATCGGTGGTTGTCAGCGCCCATTACGATCATCTCGGCCTGGGCTGGCCGGATGTACACAAAGGCGACGAAGGCAAGATTCATCACGGCGCGGACGACAATGCCAGCGGTATTGCGGTGATGCTGGAACTGGCGCGGATTATTGCTCAAAACGGACCGCCGCAGCGTACCATTGTGTTTGTAGCCTTTACCGCAGAAGAAAACGGTTTGCTAGGCTCTAAATACTATGTGAAACACTATCAGAAATATCCGGCGCGCAAAGCCATCGGCGATATTAACCTGGATACGGTAGGCCGACTTGGGAAGAACAAATTACTGGTTCTTAACAGCTCCACTGCGCGTGACTGGAAATTTATTTTTATGGGCGCCGGTTATGTAACCGGTGTGGAGTCGGAAATGGTTACCCAGCAACTGGATGCCAGCGATCAGGGCAGCTTTATTGCCGCCGGTATTCCGGCCGTGCAAATCTTTTCCGGCGCACACCGCGATTACCACCGCCCCACAGACACAGTCGATAAAATTGACGCTTCCGGCTTAGTAAAAGTAGCCGCTTTTACGCGTGAGGCGATTGCGTATCTTGCAGAGCGCGACACCCCCATGCCTTTTACAGGTAAAAAGGCCGGCTTTCAGCACAGTCGCCCCAAAACCGGCGGTTCCACCCGCTCGGTTACAACCGGCAGCATGCCCGATTTCAGCTACACCGGAAGCGGCGTCCGTATTGCCGATGAGGGCAGTGATTCACCGGCTGCTAAAGCAGGGCTAAAAAAAGGCGATGTAATAATTAAGCTGGGAAACAATTCAATAAAAACCCTGCGCGATTATGCGAACGCGCTGAAGCAATACAAGCCGGGGGATCATGTGAACATTCTTTATCTTCGTCAGGGAAAACAAAAAAAGGCTGAATTAATTTTAATCGCCAGATAATTTATAGCAGGGAACTATTTTGTTCCCTGCTATTTCAAATAAATCATCTTACGCCATTGAATGCGCGCGCCATTTTGCAGACGCACAAAATAGAGGCCCGAAGGCAATATTTCCCCCTCGCCGTTCTTCCCGTTCCAGACGAGTGTGTGATCCCCTTTGGGAACCGGTTCATGCAGCAGAGTGCATACACGCTGACCCAGTACATTCCAGACACTTAAATCCAAATCCATATCCTGCAAAACCTGAAAGCGAATCGTTGTATTTTCATTAAAAGGATTCGGGAAGTTTTGGCCGAGTATAAAAAAAGAAGCCGTCGGTAATGTATCCTCAGGCGCTTTACCACCCGGCACCGGGCCCTGAGGCGGCACAAAATCGCTTAGAGATTCGTAAAACTGATGCAGCGGCAAAGCAAAATCCTGTAATTGCTTAACAGATGCCAAACGATCCGCGCCCAGTCCGCCTACCACAGCCATTACAATTTCCTGCGTTTCACCGGCAGCCAAAGCAATCGGCCCGGTATTTAACATCATGCGCCTATCCAGTGGGTAAGAATTAGAACCCTGGCCATCCACATCACCCTGCTGTCCGAAGGGATCCGTAACCGGATCACCGCTTAAGGGGAAACGGGTTGGCTGCCCGGCCAGCGGCCCGCTGCCGATTACAAAGGGCGTCTTAAACTGACTATCCGGTATGGGTGCATATCCCAGCAGGCCATAATAATACATTAATCCCCACTCATAGGGTCCGGCAGGCGGCTCAAATAGTGAGTTAGGTACAATATATATAAAAGATTCCATAGCCGCATTTTTAAATCCGTCAATCCATTCAAAATTATACAAACCCTTGGAACCGCTTTCCGTCCGGATTGGCCCCTGTAATAAAACATACGCCACAGCAGGCGGTTTTATACCGAATGGTACATACCACATATCATCTGCCTGGCCATTATAGGCAAACATCATTTGGCGAACTGTATCGCAGCCAACCAGATCGTCATCGTAGTCGCCCACATCAGGATCGCTCCAAATACCGAGATAAAGGGAATCCAGATCCTTCCCCGATTTATTAATTATTCGGTACCGTTTAAACACGGTTTGACCCAGCGCGCCTGCTCCTTTGTTGTAGCCCCAAATGGTAACCTGCACTTCCAGGCCAATGGGAGGCGCAGCAAACGGTAATTCCGATTTAGCGCCGTTTAAATCATTAAGCACATACCAAAGCAGTTGATCCGCATCCACCATTCCCGGTTCGTCATAATCCGCATCCCAGCGTCCGTTACGGTTACGGTCGTAATAGGGCGCGCCCCATTCCGCCGGCCAGCTTTGCCAATCATCCAAATAGATTTGACGGATAGAATCGATTTGCATCGTATTTACTTCATTTTCGGGAATATTAAAATAGTCCGCTGCTTCGCGACGCAACTGTTCATCTTTCATAGTTAAAATATGCTTGCGTGCATGATAAATATGAAAAGCAGGATTTTGACGATCGGCTGCCCGTGCCGAATCGTTTGCTGTGGCCGCCCGGACAATATTCCCCGGCTGCAAACCGCTATTGTAATGTATTCCGTTTACCCGAATTGGCTGTCCCGGATTTGCGGGATCCGGCAGGGAAATCCCCCAGAGCAATCCGTCGGAATAGATCAGCGTGGACATATTAAAAGGGAAAAAGCCTCCTGAACCTTTTTCAAACGGGTTCCTTGCCGAAAGGCCATCGGAACGCTGCCAGTACTTCCAGCTATTTACATCTAAAACCGCGTTACTAAGAAGGCTGTCTGCATTAGCCGTTTTTCCGGCAAAGCCCGGTTGTATACCCGTTAAAAGTGCAATGAGCAGTAAGCCAAAAAGCCAATACATGCTTAAATCCTCACTTAAGATAGATCATCTTCCTCCACTGAATGCGCGCGCCGTTTAGCAGACGCACAAAATAGAGGCCCGAAGGCAATATTTCCCCCTCTCCGTTCTTCCCGTTCCAGACGAGCGTATGATCCCCTTTGGAAATCATTCCGTTATACAACACACGTACATTTTGCCCCAACGCATTGTAAATAGTTAAGGTTAAAGGCATGGTTTGAAACACCTGAAAACGAATTTGGGTGCTGTTGTTAAAGGGATTGGGAAAATTCTGCCCCAAAACAAACTGATTGGCATCGGGCAATCGATCCTTTTTTTGGAAATAAGGCGCCGGCCCCTGCGGCACAGGCGTGTCCAATAAACTTTGGCAGGTTTGTTGCAAAACCGGCGCCTTTTTTTGCAAATCGACCACACCGCCTAAATTGCTTCCATAGGTATCTGTCCATCCGCCGGTTAGCGCCACAATTATATCCTGCGTCTCGCCGGGTTGCATGGTTAAGGGCCCGCTGTTAACAAAAAAATAGCGATTACCTGCAGATAAATTTTGATCGGCTCCGTCTATGTCGCCTTTTCCGCTGATCGGATCGCCATTAAGTGGGAAAAAAGTTGGCTGTCCCTTTTCTGTACCGGCGCCATGAAAGAACATATATTTTTGTGCAGAGGCATAGTCCGGTCCATACACATACGCATAGCCATTCAGACGGCCATACATGGAAACCGTTCCTTCATAGACGCCCAGCTCAGGATCCGGAATAGCACCACCTGAAGCATGAAACCAGAATGAAGTCATGGGAAGGCTTTGCCCATCCCCTGTTTCCGGCCCCTGGAGTAACTGATAAGCAACTGCCGGAGGTGACATGGAAAAAACATCAAAGGCGTTGTCATGCTCCTTTCCATTATAAGTGAAACCTATGTTCAGAGCAGAATCGCAACCCACAAAATCATCGCTGTAATCACCGAGATCGGTTTCAGCCCACTGCCCGATAAACATAGAATCAATAGCAAAACCGGATTTATTAATGATGCGGTATCGTTTAAAAATCGTATTGGCCAGCGCACCACCTTCTTCTTTATAGGCCCACAGAGTTACCTGAATTTCCAGTCCTATGGGCGGAGAACCTAACAACCTTTCGGTCTTATTTCCATCCAGATCATTCACCACATACCAGATCAACTGATCCGCACCGGCAATACCGGGTTCGTCGTAATCCGCATCCCAGCGTCCGTTGCGGTTACGGTCGTAATAGGGCGCGCCCAAATCCGCCGGCCAATCCCGGGCATCCTGCCAATAGCGGTTACGCAAAGAGTCAATCTGGGTGGCTGTTACATCATTTTCTTCTATGCGGAAATAATCAGCGGCATCCCGTAGTAGCTGTGCATCCGTTGCCGAAGCAAAATCCCTCCGAAAGCGATAGATTCGAATCCGCTTATTTTGCGGATCAACAGCCTGCGGTGCGCTTTGAGCCGATCCGCTTTTTTCGATCCAACCAGGCTGAGTACCAATTCTAAAATATTGCCCCCCTGCACGAATTTGCGGTTTTTGCGGATCGGGATCGAGCACCTTACCTCCCCAGACGATGCCATCCCAATAAAGCACCGGCGCTGTATGAAAAGGGAAAATACCACCGTCTTCATCACCGGGCGTCCGGGCGGAAAGGCCATCGGAACGTTGCCAGTATTCCCAGTTATTTATATTCATCACGGCGTAATTGTAAGAATTATTCACAGCGCTGTTGTTCCCGGCCCAAGCAGATTCTTTACCGAAACAGACAAGTAGAGCCAGGATGGAAATAAGTAATAATTGTTTCATACGGCCTCCTAAAAAAATTCTAACTCCATTCGAACCAGTATCACAAAAGAAAGACATTCATAGCGCTCATCGGGTTACGCCCTATTATACACAATAGAATAGAGACTGGCAATCAATAAATAAAAAATCACCCGCTTTAAAATGAAACATCCATTTGCTTTTTACGCTATCTCCTGTAAATTTTAGATGTTTATATTTGAACAGGAAAAGGAAGATATGGGATTTCTCGGAAAAGCGATTGGTATCGGTTTTGGCTTTATGCTGGGCGGCCCTTTGGGCGCCATAATTGGCGGCTCTCTGGGACACATGTACGATATGGAAGCCGACCAGAAACAGGGACGGCTGGGCATGCGCTGCCCCCATTGCGGCAGTACTATACGCCCGACCTCTGACGGTCACTGTCCGGTATGCGGTATGGATTTAAGCAGCCAACCCCTTAAAAATACACAGGATCGCCAATTTGTATTTTATGTGAGTGTTGCTTCATTAGCTGCAAAAATGGCCAAAGCAGACGGCGTGGTTACTGCGGATGAAATTCAGGCCTTTGATACCTTTGTACGCACCGAACTGCGCGTCAGTACGGAAGAACGAAAAATTATTGCCGGTTTTTTTAATCAGGCAAAAGATTCTGCAGATGATTACACCACCATTGCCCGACAGTTCAAAGATTTAATCGGTTATCAGCCGCAGGTTCTGCAGATGATGGTGCACATGCTTTTTCGCATTGCCATGGCAGACGGTAAATTCCATTCAGCGGAAGAATCTTTTATTAAAAATGTTTCGTCCATTTTTGGTCTTTCCGCTTCGGAATACGAACAAATTAAGGCCCTTTTTGTAAAGAAAACCGACGGCGCTTACACTATTCTTGGCATTTCTCCGCAGGCATCGGACGCAGAAGTTAAAAAAGCCTATAAAAAGCTGGTGATGGAATACCATCCCGATAAA
>JANTHG010000148.1 GCA_024762535.1 Calditrichaceae bacterium | reverse complement strand
CTACCAACTGCATATTTATTTACTTTTTCAAATGATTATTTTTATTCCATTTGACAATTTTTCTATGTACATTATGAAATCATTTTATCTTAAAATCACTACTAATTTATACGGAGGTAAGTATGCCAGAAATGGTTTTGCTTGGAGATGAAGCCGTTGCCATGGGCGCCATCCATGCCGGTATCAGCGCTGCATATGCCTACCCGGGCACTCCTTCCACGGAAATCACTGAATTTCTCATACAACACTCAAAAAAACAAAACGGACCACCTGCCCATTGGTGTGCTAACGAAAAAACCGCTTACGAAGCGGCACTCGGCGTTTCTTTTGCCGGCCGGCGCAGTCTGGTTTCCATGAAACATGTGGGTCTAAACGTAGCTGCCGATCCTTTTATGAATTCAGCTATTGTTTCCATCCACGGCGGACTGGTTCTTGTGGTAGCCGATGATCCGGGCATGCACAGCTCACAAAATGAACAGGATAGTCGCTACTTTGCTGATTTTGCGCGCATCGTTTGTCTGGAGCCCACCAATCAGCAGGAAGCCTACGAAATGACCAGGCAGGCCTTTGACATTTCGGAACGGTTTCACATTCCGGTAATGATTCGCCTTGTTACCCGTTTGGCGCATAGTCGTTCGGTGGTACAGTTGAGTGAACCCAGGGCGGAAAACAAACTAGAAAAGGCGCCTAATCCGAATTCCTGGATTTTGCTGCCTTCCAATGCCCGTCGCCAATGGCACGGTTTGTTGGATACGTATAAAGAGATGCAGCAATTCACAGAAACAAGCGAATTGAATCATTTGCAGCTCAATCCGAATTTCACCGATTTTGCCGTAATCACCACTGGTCTGGCTAAAAATTACTATTTGGAAAATTTACCGGATATACCCTCGCAACCGAGCCATTTACATATCAGCGCCTATCCCTTCCCGGCAGAAATGATACGTACACTCGCAGCTAATACCAAGCGCATTGTAATTCTTGAAGAAGGCTATCCCTTTGTGGAACGCTTTATTCGCGGTGTGTTGCCCACGGATATGGAAATCATAGGGAAAGAATCCGGCGACGTACCTGCCGAAGGCGAATTAAATCCCGATAATATCCGTCCTGTTCTCGGACTGGAATCCCGCACCGGATCATCCCATCCGGATATTCAATTATCGAATCGTCCGCCACAGCTTTGCCCGGGTTGTCCTCATGCTGATTCTTTTAATGCACTAAAGATAGCCCTTGCCGATTATGAAAAGTCTATGGTTACTTCTGATATCGGCTGCTACACCCTGGCCGCATTGCCGCCGCTTTCGGCTATTGAAACTACTGTCAACATGGGCGCTTCCATTGGTATGGCCAAGGGTGCTTCGGATGCCGGATATTTCCCTGCCGTGGCCGTTATTGGTGACAGTACCTTTTTACACTCCGGCGTAACACCGTTGATTGACGCAGTTGCCTACAACACAAACATGACACTGATTATCTTAGATAACGAAACCACAGGTATGACCGGAGGGCAACCTACTATTTTACCCTCTTCCCGCTTAGAAAAAGTGGTTTTGGGTATCGGTGTGGATGCGGAACATGTTAAGGTTCTAAACGCGCACCATAGATTTGATGAAGAGAACAGTAAAGTGATAAAGCAGGAAATTGAATACAAAGGACTTTCGGTTGTTATTGCGGTTCGGGAATGTGTGGAAACAGCCAAACGCCATAAACGGGAAGGAGGTAAGGCATGAAATACGACGTTATCTTATCCGGAGTAGGCGGTCAGGGTGTGCTCTCTGTTTCGGCCATTATTGCTTCCAGTGCCATGGAAGAAGGCTTGCAGGTTAAGCAATCGGAAGTGCACGGTATGTCGCAGCGGGGCGGTGCTGTGTACACCAATCTACGCCTTTCCGATTCTGCCATTTACAGCGACCTCATTCCTGTGGGTAGTGCTTCCC
Source organism: Calditrichaceae bacterium (assembly GCA_024762535.1). Lineage (GTDB taxonomy): Bacteria > Calditrichota > Calditrichia > Calditrichales > Calditrichaceae > JANTHG01. The sequence continues at coordinate 5,865 of JANTHG010000148.1, read as the reverse complement.
TGATTTTGAGCATGGAGCCCTTGGAGAGTTTGCGCTATCTGGATTATCTGAATCCGCAAGGGCAATTGATTACTTCATCCAACCCGGAATTGAACATTGATGATTACCCCGACTTGGACACACTGATTGCAAAAATCCAAACACTTCCCCACGCCCAGGTTATTGACGCCCGTAAACTGGCCCTCGAAGCAGGTTCCGGAAGAGCCGCTAATATGGTTCTGGCCGGTGCTGCTTCCAATTATGTACCCATAAAACCGGAAACAATGGAAGGATATATCAGGAAGATTTTCCAGCGCAAAGGCGATAAGGTAGTGGAAATTAATTTAAAAGCTTTTCACCTTGGTCGGAATGCTTAAATAGTAGAAACAAAAAAAGCTCCCTAACGGGAGCTTTTTTTTGTATCGATGGTAGTTTTTACACGTTTTTAAAGAACATTCACATTCCTCATTACATCTCTAATGAGGATATCGGGCTTAATCTAAAACTTCCATTTCTTCTAAGCTCAGTTTTTCTTTCATTTTCAACATCTTCCACTTGCGGTCCATTGTTTTTTGAATATTCTCAATATCCGCATCCGTCAGGTGGTTAAATCTTCCCTGCGCTTTAAGATATTCTTTAACCGGAGTTCCTTTGGATTCATGCGTAATATGATATTTCCAACCGTCTTCCACTTCATACAAGGGGAATATCTTGGTTTCAACCGCAAGACGCGCCAGACGAATGGAATCATTCGGTAAACTCTTCCATCCCGGAGGGCAGGGTGAAATAATATGGATGAATTTCATGCCGCGAATTTCTTTGGCCTTTTTCACTTTGGCAATCAAATCTTCCGGAAAGGCAATAGAAGCCGTGGCAATATAGGGAATATGATGCGCGGCCAGCGCTTCCACAATATCTTTTTTCGGTTTATTCTTTGGTGTTTTAGTCGGCGTCGTGGTTGTCCAGGCGCCTTCCGGTGTGGCGGAACTGCGCTGCACACCGGTGTTCATGTATGCTTCATTATCGTAGGTAAAATAGATAATATCTTCGTTACGTTCTGCCGCACCCGAAATCGCCTGAAAACCGATATCAAACGTACCGCCATCACCGGCCCAGGCCATAACGGTTGTATTCTTTTCACCTCTGGCATCTAAACCGTGCTTTAAGCCCGATGCAGCTGACGCTGCGGTTTCAAACGCCGTATGCATTACAGGGATTTTTAAAACCGAGCTGGGCGTGGGACCATCTACAATGGTCCAGCAGCAAGCCGGAATTACCGCCATAGTTTCTTCGCCCAGGGCTTTAAGGACAAAGCGCATGGCCACTGTGGATCCACATCCGGGACAAGCTACATGGCCTTTACCCATTAATTCTACTTCAGGTATATCTATTAATTGTTGGCTCATTTTTTCACTCCTATCCAAATAAGGTCTTGTCCTTTTTCACTGGCGATGAGATGATCAACAATTTCTGAGATTGTCTCAGGGGTCACATCCCTGCCGCCCAGTCCTGCCACATAACCGTTCATCAAGGGGCGATGTTCGGCATTATATAATGCGGCCTTGGCTTCGCTGAAAAAGATACCGGACTGACCAAACGAAATATTTCGATCGATTACACCCACTTTTTTGGCATTTTTTACCGCTTCTCGAATCGCTTTTGTGGGGAAGGGCCGGAAGGTGCGCACTTTAATCATACCCAGCTTAATTCCCTTTTCGCGATAGCTATCTACCACAATGCGGGAAGTGCCGCTGATGGTTCCAGAAGTCATTAGTAAATAGTCCGCATCTGCCACACGGTAATTTTCAAGAAAGGTTCCGTGGTGCCGGCCAATAATATGATCGTATTCTTCGGCTACTATGGGGATGAGGCGTTCGGCTTCTTCCATACTTTTCTGCATTTTGTAGCGCAGTTCCATATACGAATCCGGCATGGCCAGTCCACCAAAGGCGTGTCCGCCTTCTAATTCCATTTTGTATTTGGGATTGTAAGGCGGCAGGAATTGGTCTACCAGTTCCTGTTTAGGCAGAGCCACCGGTTCACTGGTGTGCGAAAGGAAGAAGGCGTCCAGGTTAATCATAACCGGTAACATAACCTGTTCCGCCAGCCGATAGGCCTGCAACACCATATCCAAAACTTCCTGGTTGCTTTCGCAATAAAACTGAATCCAGCCTGTGTCGCGTTGGGCCAGGCTGTCTGTCTGCTCTACCCAGATATTCCAGGCAGGTGCGAGGGCGCGGTTCACATTCACCATTACGATAGGCAGACGGGCACCGGCCGCCCAATGCAAAATTTCGTGCATCAAAGCCAGCCCCTGTGAAGAGGTGGCTGTAAAAGAACGCACACCGGCAGATTCCGCACCTACCACGGAGGCCATTGCCGAATGTTCGGATTCTACTTTAATAAATTCCGCGTCTATTTCGCCCGATGCACACAGTTCGGATAATTTTTCTACAATCGAAGTCTGCGGGGTGATGGGATACGCGGAAATTACTTTCACTCTTGCCAGTTTAACTGCCTGGGAAGCGGCGTGCGTCCCTTCCATTACTTTAATGGAAGCGGTAGTTTCCGGATTAAAATATTTGGACATGGTTTCGTTCATTATTTGTTCCATTTTAATTCCTCCTCAAATGCCATTGCATTTCGTGGGCACTCGTGAACGCAAACCCCACACCCTTTACAGTAATCATAATCGATAATATATTCATGTTTCACCGGGTCTAAATGGATGGCTACATCCGGGCAGAAAATCAAACAGTTGTCGCAATAGGTACAGGTGCCGCAGCTAAAGCAGCGATTGGCCTCGTTCAAGGCGTCCTCAATGGTGATACCCAAATTGACTTCTTCAAAATTTTCTTTAAGTGTTTCCGGATGGTGTTGTTGCTCTTTCGGCCTGGGTTCATTGACAAAATAGTCCAGATTAATGGTATCAAAAGGCACGCCGGATTCCATTTTTCCGTTTAAGGCAACCTTGCCGTTTCTCAGATACTGCCCGATGGCTGTGGCAGCCCGGTGTCCTGTAGCAATAGCATCCACAACCGTACCGATGGGGCCGTTTGCCGCATCGCCACAGGCAAATATTCCTTTTTGTGAGGTCATTTGGCCGTTATCCAGATTTAAGCGATCATGAAGCAGTTTAAATTGCCCTTCCGTAAATTCCAGATCCGGTACTTCACCGATGGCCAGCAGCACCTGATCCGCTTCAATTCGGTATTCAGAACCTTTTACCGGATTGGGACGGCGGCGGCCGCTTTTGTCTGGTTCGCCCAGTTCCATTTTAATCAGTTCCACTTCCTGCACACTACCGTTTCCATGAAACGCAATCGGATTGGCCAAAAATACAAACTGAACGCCTTCTTTTTTCGCATCCTCAATTTCTTCCGGTACGGCAGGCATTTCGGCGCGGGAACGGCGGTACACAATGGTTACTTTTTCGGCGCCCATGCGCAGAGCGGAACGAGCGGTATCGATAGCTGTGTTTCCACCGCCAACCACTACTACATTTTTCCCTGTAGTAGCCTGTTCCTGTAAATTATATTGTTTTAAATAATCCAGACCGCTGCGAATACCCTTTAATTCTTCACCGGGAATTTGCATGCCCCAGCTTTTATAGGCGCCAACAGCGATGAGCACCGCATCAAAATTCTTTTGTAAATTACTTAAAGGTAAGTCTTTGCCTATGGTAATACCGGCGCGAATTTCCACTCCCAGCCGTTTGATATCATCAATTTCTTTATCGAGAATTTCGCGAGGGAGGCGGTAAGAAGGGATACCGATGCGTAACATGCCGCCTGCTTCGTTGGCTGATTCAAATACCGTAACCTTAAATCCCTGGCGAACTAATTGATAAGCAGCCGAAAGGCCGGCAGGACCGGAGCCAATAATGGCAACTTTCTCTTCCCTTTTTTCTTTGCTAACCAGATACTCTGGAATATGATTATCTAAATTCTGGTCTGCTACAAAGCGTTCCATATTGTGAATGGCAATCGTTTCATCGTATTCCCCGCGGTTACATACATTTTCACAGGGATGATAACAGACCCGACCAGTTACACCCGGCATGGGATTATCCGGCAAAATCGTTTCCCAGGCCTCTTTGTATTTTTTCTCTTTTACAAGGGCAAAGTATTGTGGGATTTTTTCATGCGCGGGACATCCTACCGTACAGGGTGGAATTTTATTTTCGTAGAGCGGACGCATATAGCGCCAGCTACCGGTTTTATTCCAACTCATATCTCCGGTAGAAATGGCCATTAGCGTCTGGTCATTTTTTAAATCCATTATGTCAGACATATATTGCTCCTTTAAACTGATTTACATTTCAAATTGATCAAAGGCTGCACGCGCGGCAGCAGCATTCTCTTCGGGATGCACTGGAACCGATTCCTTTATAGCCTGTTCAATGGCATCAATCCCCACAATATCATCCATAAATCTAGAAAAAGCGCCCAGAATGGCCGTATTTACTATGGGATGACTTTTCGAACCCAAATGATTCTCAACGGCAATCCTGCTGGCGTCTATGGTCCGTACCACAAATCGATCCGGTAAGTCAAACTGGTCTGCTGCAAAGGGGCTGTTAATCAATATTTTACCACCCTCTTTTAAGCCGGAGGTCACATCAATTGTTTGTAAAAGTGTAGGGTCTAAAACAACGAGATGATCGGGTTCGTAAATTTCGGTTCTTAAGTGAATGGGTTTTTCATCTATGCGGGTAAAGGCTTGTACCGGCGCACCGCGTCGTTCAACACCAAAGGCAGGAAAGGATTGGGCAAACTTCCCTTCAATAAATAAAGCTGCCGCTAAAATTTTACAGGCGATAACGGCACCCTGGCCGCCACGTCCATGCATTCGAATTTCAACCATGAGTAATCTCCCGTTTGTTCATATATTGATTTTGTATATATATTCATCCTTAAAAAGCCAATACAATACTATGACAATTCCCGTGCCAGCACCTACACGAATTAAATTTAAAAAAAGATTAAAGTTATGCCCTGTTATTCGTGTATAAAAAAAAGGCCATTTCAAATTACAGGAATCTTTTCTCAGTTTTGCCAATATCGAAAATATTGCGTGTAACTTATTACATAGACATGTATTTATTTACCCCCTAATCCATTCCATGGAATATCATTCACGTTTTCTAATAGATTGCATTTCCGTGCCAGCAAAAAGAACCAGTCACTCAAGCGATTGAGGTACACAAAACATTCGGTTCGAACCTCCGTTGTTTTGCTCAGGCTGATTAATTCCCGCTCACTTCGGCGGCAAACGGTACGCGCAATATGGGAAAGTGCAGCTTGTTCGGAACCTCCCGGAAGAATAAATTGTTTAAGGGCAGGTAACTCTGCATCCCAGGCATCCATTTCTTTTTCCAGGTATTTAATTTCTTTTACCGTTATTTTATCCTGTGCTTTTTGAACGCGGGAAGAATTAGCCGCTGCAATTTCCGAAGAGAGAACAAAAAGTTCATTTTGTATGCGGGTAAGTTTTTCCTTCAAGCCTGTATCAGAAAGTTTGGAAGCTAACAGTCCGCAAAAGCTGTTAAGTTCATCCAGGGTTCCGTAAAGCATAACGCGGGGATGGTTTTTATCCACTACCTGCCCGCCCCACAAACTGGTTTTACCCCTATCGCCGAAACCGGTATAAATTTTCACGCTGTATCCTTATAAAAAAGAAAAACAGATTAATTTAATAATGTGGAATATACGAAGAAAAAGGGAGGAATAAAAACAAGGTTATGGGGTTTTGGGTAAAAAAAAGAGAGGGTCTAATTCATATTCTTTGTGGGGGTAAAGGAGGCAATTTAAAACCTTTTAAAGGAGAGATATGAATTATGTGACCCTCTCAACCAACGACCTAACTCACATTATATATATACAA
>JANTHG010000147.1 GCA_024762535.1 Calditrichaceae bacterium | reverse complement strand
ATGTGCCTTTCTCATTCCAAACCCCATTATTATTTGAACCTTTCACTAACAAAGTATATTTACCGGGGTCAAGATTGGTAAAGGTTACATCTCTTTTGGTCCCAAGCTGAATCCAGTTCTCGTTGTATCCCACCAATTTATAAGCATATTTATTTTTGGGCGCCTTGAAAAAATTCAATGCTGAAAATTCGAAATAGAGAATATTATCTTTATAAGAAACACTGATTTCTTTTTTCTCAGAAATACCTTTGCCTTCCACCATGGTCCCGCTTTGTGCATCATAGCGACTAAACGAGGTGATTACAATTTCCGGTTTATAGGGATTTCTCTTTATAGCATCCGGATGAAAGGCCACCACGCCGCTGCCACCGCCAAAATATAACATGCCGCTTCTTTTGCTTTTATAAAAAGCCCCTTTAAAATCTGTTGTGGGTAAACCATCATTCAGATCCAGGTTCATAAACGTTTGCTCTTGCGGGTCAAACTTTGATATTCCGTTTGCCGTGCAAATCCAAAAGTTCCCAGAATCATCCCGCAGCATCCCCCGCAAGGCGTCGCTTATTAATCCGTCTTTTTTGCGAAAATGAATAAATTTTGCGCTATCCTGTTTATTCTTCGGTAAGACAAGTTTGTTCAATCCACCACCGCGTGTCCCTGCCCACACGTTCTTAAATTCATCAACAATAATAGTTCGGACATCATTATTGCTGAGACTGTTACGATCTGCTATTCTGTGCTGATACCTTTTAAATTTTGGTTTAATAACCGATCCATCATCCGTAAAAGAATAATCGGAAATCAGCGCGTTTAAGCCGCCGTCGGAGGTTCCAATCCACAAGCGGCCGTCAGGGCTTTCGGCAATGCTCATAATTCTGTTATCACTGATACTCGAAGGGTCATTCTTATCAAATGTATAATGCAGAAATTTTTCAACACTACCATCCGCATCACGAATCAGTTTATTCAGGCCGCCGTTCCAGCTGCCAACCCAAAGGGCGCCGTTGGAATCAAAAAAAAGTTCGATTATTTCGCCACGGCTTATGCTGTTTGGATTATCCGGATTATACAAATAGTGCGTAAACGCATTTGTCTTGGCATCATATCTGTTCAGACCACTGGCAGCACCAATCCATATGGTGCCTTCCGGGTCTTGTTTTATGGTATAAATGGTTCCCGGGCTGATACTACCCGGGACATCGGCTTGATGGGTATAGTGGGAAAATTTGCCCAGAATGGGATTATATTTATCCAGCCCCAATTCCGACCCTATCCAGATATTGCCGGTATCGTCTTCAAAAACGCTGAGAACATGGTCATCAATCAGCGAATTTTTATCAACAGGGTTTTTAGTGAAGGTTAAAAAATTCCTTGTATTCTTATTGTGCGTGTACATACCATGCGCGCTGGTTCCAATCCACATCAAACCGGATCGATCTTCGTAAAAACGGGAAATATCAGGAGCGTCAATGCTGTATGGATTTAATGGATCACTATCAAAATGTTCAAATGTTCCGCCATTTTTTGGGGGATGGTAGGTATAAATACCTTTCCCAAACGTACCAAACCAATAATTCCCTTGTTCATCACATAAAACGCCCGTAACGGACTTTAATGGGATTTTACCCGTTAATTTTGAGTTTGGATATTGATCCAGAAATTTTCCTGTTTTACTGTCAAACCAGCTTAATCCCTGATAATATTCAGCAAGCCAAAACAATCCCGGGTATTGAACATCTTCAATTATTGTATTAAAGAAATTTTTTACGTTGCTTGTATTTTTATTTAATTTCTTTTGATAACGTATAAATTTGTAACGGTTAACCAGTTTGTTACCCGGTATTAATTTGTTTAATATGCCGTCATATCCTCCAAACCACAAAGAACCCGACCGGTCTTCAAATATAGACAATATATTCGGGCTAATGCTTTTCGGATCGTTTGGATCATTTTTATAATTAATAAATTTAATTTCTGTATTAGGCGCAGTAACTGAATCCGGATTCTGATTTTCAATCATAGAGACCCCTGTTCCGAGTGTGCCGATCCAGATGCGCTTTTGGCTGTCTTCGAAAATGGAAAGTATTTTATCGGCAGAAATGCTGGTGCTGTCATTCGGGTTATGAATGAAATTTGTGAAGCTTTCCGTTTCACGATTGAATACGCTCACACCGCCGCCGAAAGTTCCGACCCAAAATCTACCCTGATGGTCTTCCAGGAAACAAGTGATCTTATCAATCCGCAAACTGCTGGAATCGCCGTCAATATGTTTATACACCTTAAATTCATAACCGTCATAGCGGTTTAATCCATCCCAGGTTGCAAACCACATAAATCCACGGCTGTCCTGCAACATATCTCGTATCATATTGTCAGACAGTCCGTCATTCATATCGATACGATTAAACCGGGCACTTGGATTTTGTGCGTACAGATTCAGGCAAAAAATGATGAAAACGAAAAAACTATATTTTTTATTAAATGTGCCAAAATAATTAAGATTGCTCATATACTAAACTTTCGGGATTGTTATTATGAATTCGGTAAACGTTCCCTCTTCTGTTTCAAAATTAATTTCACCGTTATGTTCTTTTACAACAATGTCATAAGCGATAGACAACCCCAAGCCTGTGCCTTCACCCGAAGGCTTTGTGCTGTAGAAGGGCGTAAATATTTTATCTTTAATTTTTTCCGGAATTCCGGGTCCGTTATCCCTGAACCGTATCTCTATTTTATCTTTCAGATCTCTAGTTTTTATAGATAAACGCGGCTCGTGAGCGCCGCCCAGTGTTTTTGTTTTTGATTTTCCCTTATGCTCTGATGTTGCCGCGAAAAAACCATTTTGAATAATATTGAGGAATACTCTGTTCAGATTTTGAGGTACAACTTTTACGTTGCCTATTGAGTGATCGAAATCTTTCTCGAGAGTAATATTAAAAGAAACATTTTTGGCTCTCATTCCGTGATAGGCTAAATTGAGACTCTCATCCAACATAGCATTGATGTCGGTTTCCTGCCATTCACCCGATTTACCTCTGGAGTGTAACAGCATACTTCGTACAATATCATCAGCGCGCTTACCATGTTCTTTGATCCGTTTAGAATTAGACTGTAGCGTTTCTATTATACTTTCAATATTTTCCCATTCTGAATCATCCAGTTTTTCTTTTTGAGTTTCTAGGCTATGATGAAGTTCTTCCATTAACTCAACAGATACTTCTGAAAAATTGTTAACAAAATTAAGAGGATTCTTTATTTCATGAGCTATACCCGCTGTCAGCTGCCCCAGTGAGGCCAGCTTTTCCTGGATAACAAGCTGTTGTTGCGTTTTGATTATTTTTTCATTTTTATCCTGCAATTCTTTCAGAATGCGTGCTTTGGCAATGGCTGAGATTGTATGTTCCCGGAAGCGTCTGAGTTTTCGGGCATCTGACCGATCAAAAGCATCTGTCTTTGAAAGGCTGGCAAAGACAACGATGCCCTCCAGCTTACCATCCCAGGTTGCGCTCATTAATATGAGGGATTTAGGTACAGGAAGTATTCTAAATTTATCCACATTTTCGGTATTCCTGAACTGTTTGACCAGGAAAACGCCCTTTTCCACCTCGACAGCTCCCTCTGCATATCTGTCTGTTATTTCTTCTGTGGTAAAACTCATATCTGCAACTGATTTGGAATCATATCCGATTGTAGCGGCAAATCTTAAATCATCCGTTTGCTGACTATATATCAAAACAGCTCCGTTTTCTGATTGAGGAAACAGCTTCATTCCTTGTTTCAGAAGAACCTGCAACAAACTTTCCAGAGCCATCTCTTTATTCACCACCCTTACGATATTGTAGATCGTTTCCAGCTCTTCCGCCTGTTTTTTTATCAGTCCCGCTTCTCTGAGATTTGCCCGTTCGCGTTCTTTTTCGATAACCCTAGACCTCTGAATCCGATCAACAATAAAAACGACCAGTAAAAATAGTATGACATACAAGGAATACGCCCACCAGCTAAAATACCACGGAGGCAAGACTGTAAAACTAAAAGCATCTTCCTTACCGGTTATGTCATAAACATTTTTCGAACGAACCCGAAAGGTATAGTCACCTCCGGAAAGATTAGTATATCCCTTACTTGATTCATGAGACCAGCCGGACCATTTTTCATCATTCCCTTCGAGAAAATGCTGAAAAAGGATGCCTTGCGGTTTATCAAAACTCAGGGCAGCGAAGTCGAAACTCAGATCATTTTCGGAAAACGGCAGAATTATGGTTTTCGAGTTCTTCTTAGCGGCGTTTCCCTCGTAAATAACAGAATCATTATGAACACTAACCTTACGAATCAGCGTTAAATAATCAGCCTGAATATTTTTAAGAATTTCCGGATCGTAGCGGACCAGTCCTTCGTCCGTGCTGATCCATAAAATTTCTTTCTTTGAATCCGGATCAATATCAACATAGATAGAAACGGTAGTATTCAAATCTATTCTGTTTAGTTCCGGGAGGGGTTTCCATTTATAACGGCTGTCTTTTTGCAGAACGGCCTTTCCCAGTGCGCTCTTCCCGTTTTGTTTGGATAGTATCCATAAACTTCCGTTTGTGCTCTTTTCGATTAATGAAACCGTATTTTGCGGACCGGACAGATTGCTGCCCAGCGTTGAATCCGGTAAAAATTCCTGTGTCTCATTATTAAAAGCAAAGGTACCTTTATCGGTGGCCAGCAGCATTCTACCTTGAATGCCAAAAATATTCCACTCATTTCCCGGAAGTTTATTCAGCTTGTCATAATATTTGAACGAAACGCCATCGTCATTCCCGGTTGACAGCTTTTTCAGATTACCTGTAACATGATAAAGCCCCAGAAAATAGCCGCCAATCCACAAGTCACCATTTTCTTCCTCAACAATAGAGTTGACTTCTTCGGCTGCCATAAAAGTATAGGTGACACGAAAATGCTTATTCTTTTGTTTTTGAATTACGATTAATCCATCGTTGACGCCAGCGTATATTCTGCCGGGATAAATTTTAGAAGCTAGCAGTTTAGCCGATTGATGTTCGTATATAAAGCTTTTAATCCTATTGTTTTCTACAATAACCAATCCCCAGTTGGTACCGGCCAAAAGAGTCCCTCCGGCATCGAATAATTCATAGGCCGGTTTGTTACTTCCTTCGACTAATTGAAAAGTCGAATGCCGCTCCGATAAATACAGGACGCCTAAATCATTTACTGCGTAAATGGTATCTTTAAAGCGCAGCACCGAATTGGACCTGTCTTTTAAAGCTCCCCTGTTTTGAAAAATGGAAAAAGGAGAAGGTGTTTCGCAATAAATGATTCCATTATTCGTGGCCAGCCAAAGTCCGCCGTTCCGGCCTGCGAGAACATCATAAATTACATTGGTGGGCAGACCGGAATTTTCGTTCATAAAACGTACCAGCCGCCCTTTGGGGTCGATAATGACCGCGCCTCCCCGCTGGGTGGCAAAAGCAAAATTTCCATCTGACAGGCGGCAGGCATTATACACCTGGTTCTTCATCAAAAATGAATCCACCTCTGTTTTGAAAGGATGAAACTTCCTGCCATCATGCAGAAAAAGACCTGAGTAATTCGTAGTAATAAGAATTTTTTCGCGGATACCAGTATCTTTGTCTTTGAAGGGCAGCATATTGTAAACGCCCATATCGGCAAAGAACGCCCCGTCCGGCATAAGTGTTAAGGAATCACCGGTAACTTCCAACAAACCTTCATCCTGGCTTCGTGTATATATCCTATCCCCAATTTTGTACAAGCGATAGGCAAAAGCCGAATCGATGACTGTTATCCGATTCCCGTTCCATTTAAAAATTTTGTCTTTCGTTTTAAAAAACACATCATTAGCAAGGGTGATCACATCCCACATTTCACCGAAGTTGCGGTAATTTTTATCGAGGAGTGGTTTGAGTGAACTAAATGCCAACCGGCCCGAAGAATCCGGTTCAAGGTATCCGAAGTCTCCGAAGGCACACACATAAACAGTGCCGTCTTTCGAGACAGCCAGTGAACGGACGCTGGCGTTATTGGGCACCTGAATTTTACGCCAGGAATTTCCGTCGTATTCCAGAATGCCCGATTCATTGCCAAAGTACATAATACCACGTTTATCCTGAGCTATGGTCCAGTTGTCCGGCAAGGCATTGTATACTTTTGAGCTGAAATATTGCATAAAGGGCTGACCAATCTCAGGATTATTAGAATTTCTAATGTTCTGACCCAAAGTAAATGGCACATAAAGATTTAATACTAAATACAGGGCAAGAACGTAGGAATACTTGAACGGAATATTAAAAACTTTAGAAATACGTACGTCCCCCTTATAGATCAATTCTACATTGTATAAGTATTTCTTTTAACCTGTTTTAAAGGTTAATAAATCTGTTTTAGGTAGGTATTGTAATTTAGAACGAAGAATATCTACCAAAATTCCCATTGCGGAATTAATTTGGGAGCCCGGACAAATCAATTGGATACTGCCAGGATAATAAGTGGGTGAAGAAATGAAAAAATCAGTTTTTAAACAATTACAATTTTCTACTATTCTATAAAATTTAAATCCTTATCAGGAAAGCCATACTAAAATCAGAAATGTATTTTTCTGTTCCCTTTTAGACCAAACGAAATATTGAAATCAATTTCTATTTCAGCAAAATCATTCTGCAATTTTGTTCTGCCAATCCGGCTTTCAGGCTGGAAACATAGAGGCCACTTGCCAAACGACCGGCATTCCACTTAACGGTATGGGAACCTCTTTCTTGCCATTTAGAAACCAAAACAGCCACTTTATCTCCTTTACTATTAAAAATGCTCAATTCTACATTGGAATTGATTGGGATAAAATAGTTAATCGTTGTGGTAGGGTTAAAAGGATTTGGATAATTTTGGTTAAGCTTAAAATCCATTTGCGGTTTTGGGGACGGATTATTCATTGAAGTTAAATAATCACTATCCGGATAATACGGTTTATCAATCACACCCTCATCGCTCAACAGGCCGGATAAAGTGGAATTAAGAAGAATACTATTTATTGTGACAGAATCACCGTTGAGAAAAGCCTGGTTGGAAATAAGACGAACGCCGTGTGAATAATCAGCATACATGGCAATATGCCCGTTGTACATAGGTTGAATCGGATTATTAATGCTTTTATGCCAGCCATAAATTACAACACGTTCGTAAGTTTTATCCGGACTGTATATTTTATTGGAAATGATGATATCTTTTTTATGACCGCCTATTATATTGTCAGCCAACCGGTCCAAACCTATTGTGGAAATTTGTTGTTTAATTGAATCGGTATGTTGTTTAAAAACCGGAACCGTTGTCATTTTATCGGAAGGCGGAATGGGCTGGGGAGTCAGTTTAACTTCTGCTTTCGCATAAATATCATCTACCATTTTTTTTGTGGGAAGGGTGCAATCGAGCCGGTCCGCAATAAATTGTGCGGTAGAAGGAGTCATCGGGATATATAAATAATCCATATCGGAACCGATTGCCATATAATCGCAAACCACATAATACTCTAACTCATAATGCGTGGTTCCGATTGTTTTTTCCACTTTAATGGTTCTCAACTTACGGGAAAAAGAGGGTACATTCCCGGCTAAAATTTCTTTGACAACTGCTTTTTCCCTGTCTTCAATCGAAAGCCCTGTAACCTGATTGGCAAATGCCGTCCCACCGACAGCAGTAGCTGTACGGTCTGGTATATTAAGATATTTAAGGGAATCATCTACTGCCCGGCCTCTTTTAAAACTGTCCGCGCTTAGTAGGAATCTTACCGGAGCCAAAACCACTATTACAGTAAGC
>JANTHG010000146.1 GCA_024762535.1 Calditrichaceae bacterium | reverse complement strand
CAGGACAGCTCTAAAATTAATTCACAATTCACAATTCAAAATTTAAAATTTCTAATCCTTTTAACTCTTCCCCTTCTTTTGTTCCAGAAGCTTTTTAACTTCTTCATCATCCATGTTTTCCATCTGCTGTAACAAATCGGCTACTTTGGTTATATCGCTGTCTTTTTGCTCTTCCTGCTGTTCCTCGATGATTTTCGCCACACCGGAAATGGTGGGGTCTTCGAACAGACTGCGCAAAGGCAATTCCACCTGAAACGCATCCCGCAGCTGCGAAATAAGCTGGGTGCCCATCAATGAATTTCCACCCAGGTCAAAGAAATCATCATAAATACCAATGGGTTCAATTCCGAGGAGCTGCTGCCAGGTAGCGGCAATTTGTTTATGTAAATCACTTTCCGGAGCCACAAAAGCTGTGGCAAGTTCCGGTCTGGAATGCAGTTCGCCACCGGATTCGGATGCTGTGTCGGCGCTTTCCACGCGCAGCCATTTTTCTATCCGCTGATTCAAATCGGTTGTGGATACCAGCACCTGGGTTAGGCCGGTGTAACTAAAAATGCGGGCAAAGGCTTCAATTCCTTCTTCGGGCAGAACCGCGTTTTGCATGAGTTCGGCGCCGAGGGCGTTTTCCGGGGTTTCGGTAGCGGAATCAAAATTCCAGCCGTCCCAGTTTACGCTAATCCATTGAGTGGAGCTATGCCGGTTTTGCTGATAAGCCAGCGCATCCAGATAGGCATTGGCTGCCGTGTAAGCCGCAAATCCCAGTCCGCCCAGCACCGACGACATAGAAGATTGCAGCAGGACAAAATCGGCGTTTTGTGTGCTCAGAGCCCTGGCTAAATTTTGTGCACCCATAATTTTGGCGCGGAATTGATTCATCCAATCATCTTCGCTTAATTCCGGAATGGATTTAAAGGCGTGGGTGCCAACAATACCGGCTGCGTGGATAACGCCGTTAAGGGCGCCAAAAGTGTCTGAGGTTTGGTTTATCGCTTTTTGTACTTCTTCGGTGTTGGCCACATCCGCTTTTAATACCAGCACTTCGGCCCCGGCAGCTTCCATACTTTGCAGACGTTTGATTTTAAGGGAAGTAACATCGTTGGCGCCTTTTTCTTTAAGCCAGTTTTCCCATTCCGATTTTTGCGGAAAATCGAAAAATTCCACCAAAGCCAGGCGGGCGTTTACGGTTTGCGCCAGATGGCTGGCGAGCGACATGCCGATACGTCCCAGACCTCCGGTAATCAGATAGACACCTTTTTCTTTTAAATAACCTTTGGTCTGAGAGGTGTCGCGTAGTTCAATGGGTTCGAATTCCTGTACCCAGCGCTGCCGGCCGCGAAAGGCCAAAGCCAGTTCTTTGCGGTCTTCGGTCATCTCTGCACACAACTGTCTGGCGAGCGCGTCGATTTTACCGTTTAACTGGTGTGGCAGGGTAACGTCAATGGTGCGGCACTGAATGTTGGGAAATTCCTGCGATAATACCTTGGCAGGGCCAAGCATGGTGGCTACAGCCGGATTAATGGCCTCTCCGTCGGAAATCTCATACAATTCTCTGGATATGATATGAAGTTTAATGGGCTGAGTCATGTTGTGTTTGGCCATGGCACGCGCCAAAAAGAGCAGACTCTTAAAACCGGACAATATGGTTTCTTCGAAACTGAGATTATCCTGATGTATGCCCACATTCCAGAAATGAACAATCTGGTCCGGTTTAAAATCTGTTTGAGCCAGCGCTTCAAACAGATTCAGGTAATCCTCTTCTTCGCCGGAGCGCAGGGCAAAGGTGTTGGAGTCAACAGCGTTGTATTTGGAACTTTTTTCAACGGTAACCAACTCTTCAATATACGGATTCAGTTTTTCAATAACATGGCTGGCCAACCCGGTCGGGTCTTTAAAAATGAGCCAGTTACTTTTTTGGGCTTGCTTTTCAGGGTCAAAGGGAATATTCCGCTGCCGCCAAGAAGGCAAAAAGAACCACTTACTGATGTCGCTTTGTTTGCCCTCGGATTTGCTTTCTGCACTACCGCCAATGGCTTTGGCCGAACCACTGTGAATCCAGTAGCGCTGCCGTTCAAAAGGATAGCCGGGCAGGGGAACCCGTAAGCGCCGTTCCTCTCCATAATATTGCATCCAGTCCATTTGTACGCCGCGCATCCAGAGCATACCGATGGTATTCAGCAAAACGGCGTTGTCCGCGGTGTTGTCCTGTGGATGGGGCAGGGAAGAAAGCATCACACGCCCCAGTGTATTTTGCGGATGGCGGCGGGCCAGGGTGGTTAAACTGGTGCCCGGACCCACTTCGAGTAAAATCATATTTTCGGTTTCGAGCAATTTACCCACGTTATCCATAAAGCGTACGCCGGAACGCAGGTGCGTGGCGTAATAAGCCGGATCCATGGCCTGTTCTTTACTAATCCACATGCCGCTTACATTCGAAACATAGGGCAGCTGCGGTTCATTTAAGGTAACCTGTTCCACCGTACCGCGGAAGGTATCCAGAATGGGGTTCATCATAGCGGAATGAAAAGCGTGCGACGTATGCAGCCGGCGATATTCGATATTTTTCTCGCTGAACTGTTGTTCGAGCGTTTCGATAGCTTCCAATGTACCGGAAAGCACGGTAACGCCTTCACTATTGATGGCGCCGATGGAAATAGCGTCATTCAAATAGGGTTGTACACCGCTTTCATCCAATTGTACGCTTAGCATGGCGCCGGCAGGCATGGATTGCATCAAACGGCCGCGGGCAGCCACAATTTTTAATGCGTCTTCCAAAGAAAAAACGCCGGAAAGGCAGGCGGCTACATATTCACCGATACTGTGCCCGACCATTGCGGTGGGCTGAACGCCCCAGTGCATCCACTGTTTAGCCAGGGCGTATTCAATAACAAACAGAGCCGGTTGGGTGTACAAAGTTTGGTTTAATTTTTCCGTGGCTTCGGCTTCGGCTCCGACTGCCGGAAACAGCAGGGTGCGTAAATCCATATTCAGATACGGCTGCAATAAGGTACAGCAACGGTCCACTTCTTCACGGAATACGGCTTCTTCTTCATAAAGATGTTTGCCCATATTCACATATTGAGCGCCTTGTCCGCTGAACATAAAAGCCACCGGTGGATTGGTCGGTTCTTTTTGATGTGAAACGGAAAGCAGACGCTTGGGGTCCTTCTTTTCCAAAACGTCTATGGCGTCCTGTAACGAGTTGCACACCAGCATGCGCCGATGGGTGAACGGTTTGCGTCCTTCCTGCAGGGTAAACGCCGCATCTGCCAGGTTGGTATCCGGATGGGTTTTAAAATGACCCAGTAGATTTTCCGTAGCGGCATCGAGCGCCGGCTGGGATTTGGCGGATAACAGGAGTAGCTGATGCGCACGGGCCGGGTCGCCTGCTTCGGGTTGTGGCGCTTCTTCCAGAATAGCATGGACATTAGTGCCGCCAATACCAAAGGAACTGATGCCGGCACGGCGCGGAATACCGTCTTCGGTATGCCATTCACTTAATTTTGTGTTAACAAAAAACGGGCTGTTGTCCATATCGATTTTTGGATTCGGTTTTTCGAAATTGATACTGGCCGGAATTTGTTTGTGATGCAAAGAAAGTGCGGTTTTAATGAGTCCGGCCACACCTGCGGCTGCATCCAAATGACCTATATTGGTTTTAACCGAACCAATGGCGCAGAATTGTTTGCGCTGGGTTTGTTCGCGGAAAACCTGTGTGAGAGCGCTGATTTCAATGGGGTCACCCAGTACGGTTCCGGTGCCGTGTGCTTCGATATAGCTGATAGTATCCGCATCGATGCCGGCCACTGCCTGCGCATTGGCAATCACTTCGGACTGACCGTCCACGGAGGGAGCGGTGTAGCCCACACGATTGGAACCGTCATTATTAAAAGCGGAACCTTTGATGACTGCATAAATATGGTCGCCGTCTTCCAGAGCTTCATCAAGCCGTTTGAGTACGACCATGCCCACGCCGCTTCCGCTGATGGTACCGCTCGCTTTGTGGTCAAAGGCGCGGCAATGCCCGTCTTTGGATAAAATCATGCCTTCCTGATAGTAGTAGCCCTGCTTTTGGGGAATGGTGACCGAGACGCCTCCGGCCATGGCCATATCGCAATTGTAGTTAAGCAGATTCTGGCAGGCCAGATGAATGGCCACCAGCGAAGTGGAGCAGGCGGTCTGTACATCTACGCTCGGGCCGGTCAGGTTCATTTTGTATGAAACGCGGGTGGTTAAGAAATCTTTATCGTTGCCTATGGAAAGCTGGTAGCCTTCGGCAGAACTGATCATGCCGCTTTGTGACATTAAAAAGGAATAAAGATAGGTGTTCAGGCTTACGCCGCCAAACAAACCAATCAGTCCGTCAAAATTATCCGCATGGTAGCCGGCGTTTTCCAGCGCCAGCCAGGCGGTTTCCAGAAACAGGCGGTGCTGAGGGTCCATCATTTCCGCTTCCCGTGGGAAAAAGTCGAAAAACCGGGCGTCGAATTTATCTTCATCTTCGATGATGGCCCTGCTTTTTACGTAATTGGGGTCGCGAATCAGTTCCGGTGCCACACCGGATTCGGCGAGTTCTTCATCCGTAAAAAAAGTAACTGCCTCCACGCCGGATTTTAATAAATCCCAAAATGCGTCCACATCTTTAGCGCCGGGAAAGCGGCCGGCCATTCCAACAATAGCAATATCCAGTCCTTCATTGGATTCTGTCATTTATTACGTCTCCTGCTTCTGGTTCGTTGTTGCTGCATTTTGGTGGCTTCACGTTGCCGTGATGCCCGGTCCATGGATTTTTTGATAGCTTGTTTGGAATTGTCTTCATCACTCAAAAATTTTGCCAGGCTGCTGATGGTAGGATATTTGAACATATCCACTACATTTACATCTTTATCAAATACTTCTTTGATTTTACCCTGCACCTGAACAATGCCCAGGGAATGACCGCCGAGTTCAAAAAAACTGTCATTAATGCCCACCTGCTCGATTTGTAAAATTTCCTGCCAGATGGTTGCCAGTTTGCGTTCTACTTCGGAACCGGGTTTGACAAAGGTTTGGCCTTTGGCACCCGCTTCGGGGTCGGGTAATGCCTTTTGATTTAATTTACCATTAGATGTAACCGGGAAACGTTCCATTTGGGTAAAGGCTCCCGGAATCATGTAGTCCGGCAGATGATTTTTAAGAAACAGACGAATAACCGTTTCATCCATTTTTTGGCCATCTTCGGGAATCACATAGGCCAGCAGGCGCACTTCGCCGCCCTGCCTGCGGGCAATAACTACCGCATCCTGCACCGATGCGTGGTTTTTAATAGCCGATTCGATTTCACCGAGCTCTATACGGAATCCACGGATTTTAACCTGGTGGTCAATTCGTTCCATGAATTCCAGATTGCCGTCTGGCAGAAAGCGTACCAAATCACCGGTGCGATACATACGCGCGCCTGCAATTTGGCTGAAGGGGTCCGGAATAAAGCGTTCGGCTGTAAGTTCCGGTCGATTAAAATAGCCGCGGGCAATGCCGGATCCGCCAATAAATAATTCACCGGGAACACCGGTGGGTGTTGGCTGAAGGGTGGAATCTAATACATACACCTTTACATTGCCAATGGGCTTTCCGATGGGTACAGCATAGCGTTTAAATCCGCTTTCCACTTCGTAGGTGGTGGTACAAATGGCGGCTTCCGTAGGGCCGTAGCCATTGATAAAATGACGACCTTCGGACCAGCGTTTGGCTACTTCGGGCGGACATTTTTCACCGGCAGAAATCACAGAGCGCACCTTTGGGAAATCTTTGGGCTGTAATACGGAAAGAACAGAAGGCGGCAAGGTCATGTTGGTAATGCCCTGTTTATTAATCAGGTCAATCAGCTCCGCCAAAGAAAGCAAAGTTTCCTTGCGCACCAGATGCAGAGTGGCGCCGGCAGTGAGCGTGCTGAAAATTTCTTCTACCGAAGCATCAAAACTAAAGGAAGCAAATTGCAAAACAACCGAATCTTCCGTGACATAATATTTCTTACGGGTAGAATGCAGGGCGTTCACCAAATTACGGTGCATAAGCATGGTGCCTTTGGGTTTTCCCGTGGACCCTGAGGTATAAATTATGTAAGCCAGATTGGACGGGTCGGTTACGAATTCAGGATTGTGCGTATCCCATTTCGAAATACCGGCTGCGCTGTCATCCAAAAGGACTACCGTAGCATTGGCACCTTCCAGCTTATTCGTTAAATGGCTGTGAGAAATAATCGTTTGTAATTGCGCGTCACTGAACATGTACCGAATGCGTTCCTGTGGATAGGTCGGGTCGATAGGCACATATGCCGCGCCGGCTTTTAACACAGCGAGCATAGCAATGACCATATCCGGAGACCGTTCCAAACAAATGCCTACCAGCGATTCCGATTCTACGCCCTGGCTGCGCAGGTGGCGGGCTAGTTGATTGGCTCGTTGATTGAGCAGTTCGTAACTAAGCGTTTCGTTTTCAAATTTAAGCGCTGTTTTTTGCGGATGAGCCGCTGCTTGTTTCTCGATGATCTGATGCACACATACAGAGGTATCCAGCGCTTCATCCGTAGCATTCCAACCGGAAAGCAGTGTCTGCTGTTCCGCTTCGGGAAGCATGTTAAGGCTGTTAATCGGCTGATTGGGATTAGCCATTATTTCCTGCAATAAAATGGTGAAATGCGCCAGCATACGCTGAATGGTTTCTGCTTCAAACAAGTCCACATTATAACCCAGCGAAGCAGCCAGCCCGCTGCCGGATTCCACAGCCATCATGGTTAAATCGAAGGGCGCCACACCCTGTTCCAGATTCATGGATTCTATGGTCAAACCGCCCAAATCCAGGGAGGCTCCTTCACGGCTTAAGGCAAATTTGGAAAGACCCTGGTCGTGCATCAAATGAGCACGCTGTAAAATAAACATAGTCTGGAAAAGCGGTGTACGGCTTAAATCGCGTTCCGGTTGTAATTTTTCAACCAGTAGGGTAAGCGGATAATCCATATTTTCAAACGCTTCGAGCGTGGTGGCCTTAACCTGTTCCAGCAACTCCAGAAAACCGGGATTGTTGCGCAGGTTAGCGCGGAAGGGCACGGGGTTGACAAAATAACCGATAATCTCCGCAAATTCTTTTTTACTGCGCCCGGCGGTTGGTGAGCCTACAATTAAATCATCCTGACCCGTATAGCGGTTTAAAAACACATAGTATGCGGTCAGCATCAGCGTAAATACCGTGGCGCCATGCTCTTTGGCAAAACGATGAATATCATTGGAAAGAGCTTCCGGAAACCAGACGGTTTCTGTTTTACCACCATAGGTCTGAACCGAAGGTCGCGGTCGGTCTGTGGGAATATTGAGCTTAGGAAGTTCGCCGGCCAGTTTATGCTTCCAGTACGAAAGCAGGGCCGCGCCTTTTTCGCTTTCGAGCATCTGGTCTTGCCAGCGGATAAAATCCGTGTAGTCTTCGCTGTGGAAGGGCAGTACCGAAGCATCGCCGCCGGCGGCAAAAATCTGGCTGAGTTCGTTCAGCAGCAGCGCCTGTGACCAGATATCCGTAACAATATGATGCATCACAAACAGTAAAAAACTATCATTGGCATTGCGTTCAAACAGGAACACACGCATCAACGGTCCGTTTTCCAAATCAAAATGATTGAGCACCTCTTCGTCAAAACGCGCTTTTATTTCTTCATCGCTCAGATTCGCGACGGATTCTTCATAAAAGAAAGCAGGCATATCGGGATGAATGCGCTGAATGGGCTGGTTATCCACCAGATGGAAGGTGGTGCGCAGGGATGGATGACGATTGACCAGTTCCTGAAATGAATTACGCAGCATCTCTTTGTCAAAAGCGGAACGAATCCGTACGGCGTAGGCCAGATTGAAGATACTGTCGGGATTCATAATATGCTGAAAATACATGGCTTTTTGACCGTGCGACAA
>JANTHG010000145.1 GCA_024762535.1 Calditrichaceae bacterium | reverse complement strand
TCATTCAAATGGCTGATTAAGGCTCCGGCTTTTTCCATATCTCCGGTTTTAGCGTAAAGTCCGGCTAATTTTTTTACCGTTTGAAAATGTTTCGGCTGAAGTTGAAATAAATGTTCATAGACCTTAATAGCCTCTTTAAACTTTTGTTGTTTGAGCAGAACCAACCCCAGTAAGTCCCAAAACAAGGGTAAATCAGTGGGCTGGACTTCATTGAGCACCTGCTCTGCCAGTGCAAAATCACCGCTGTCCGAAGCAATCTGCAGGAGATTACGTTTAATTTCATCACTATCCGGATATTTTTTTAACAAGGTACGCAACTCTTCGAGTGCCTTTTCACGTTGGCCGGTTTTATTGTACAAGCCTGCCATTTCGGTTACAAGCAGGATTTCGTCAAACAGAACATCTGTAGAAATACGTTTGGCGGTAACTTGTAATTTTCCATTTTGGATATACAATTCCTGCATCCATTTTAAGGCTGCTTCATTATCTTTCTCTTCTTCTGCCATTTTATATAGCAAAAAATAAGCGCCCACCTGATTTGGAATCAGCTCAATGGATTGTTTACAATGGCGGTATGCATCCTGCGATTTACCTACTGTCATTTCCGCTTCTGCCATTGTGTTGAGTAAAGAAGCCTGCATCGCTTTGGTAAACTTTTGTAGCTTCCAGGCCAGTTTGTAGTGCTTTATGGCTTTGGCCGGTTCACCGGTCAATCCGTAATTTTGCGCTAAAGTGAAATGGGCATAGGCATTGTTTGGTTCTTCCCGAACCATCTGTTCCAACAGTTTACGGTTGCGTTTGTTTTTGGCTTCCTGAGAAGCCTCATCCAGGCCGTAACCAAGATGTAGCAGACGCACATTGGCCTCTTTCTCAATGCCTTTAAGCTGTGCCAGGCTGTACACTACCTGCTCATGAATCCGGCCGTTAAAACGAATCCCCCGATGATTGGTAAACAGTCTATGGGCGCCTGAGAGTTTGTAGTTACGGCCGTCTTTTTGCAGATTGTGTATTTGCACAATATAGGCCAGCGGTTTGGGTTCCGGCCTTAGTAATTTTTTAAGCTCAGGAATAGATTCCGGCATTAACCGTTCGTCCGCATCCAGCCATAATATCCAGTCGCCGGTTGCATATTGAATCGATTCATTACGTGCAGCGGAGAAATCATTCTGCCAGGTAAAATGATGAATCTCTGCATTAAAAGATTGAGCAATCTCAATAGTACGGTCTGTGGAACCGGTGTCCAGTATCACAATCTGGTCGGCCACATCGCGCACGCTTTTCAGGCAATCTTCCAAAAAGCGTTCTTCGTTTTTTACAATCATACAAACGGAAAGGGTCATTGATTTCTCATGAATGAAAGTTAAAAGTTCACAGTTTACAGTTTACAGTTATTAAGTTTTACCATTTTATTTCGTGTTGTTAGCTTGTTTGATTCATTTCATTTAAGTTTTCCTGCGCATTCTGATTCTGCGGATCTATCTGCAAGATGCGTTTAAATAATATTTTCGCCTCATTCAACCGGTCTAATTCCATATAGATTTCACCGAGCTTTAACAACGTTTCTGTGTTTTCGGGATATTCTGCGGCATTATTCACCAATAACTGTACACCTTGCTGATAATCACCGTTAAAAATGAGCGCATCGGCCAATAGATTTCGAATATGAATCTGTTCGTTATTCCGTTCCAGAGATTGGCTAAAATAGTCAATCGCCTGTTTATATTCCTTTTGGATCAGAGCAATGGTTCCCAGTTGATTATACGCCGGAACAAAATCCTTTTCCTGTTCCACAATGGTTTTAAAATATTCCACTGCTGTCTGTAAATTATCTTGAGACAGTGCACACAACCCCAGGCCAAAGCGTGCGCTGATATCCATCGGTTCTGTTTCCAGTGCTTCGCTGTACAGGGTTTGTGCTTCTTCCACTCTGCCCTGCTCAAGCAGCGCATTGGCGCGGGCAATCGTTTCTTCATCACTCGTGGATGGAGTCGCTTCGAACTGACTTTCCTGTTCTATAAGGGCTTTTAACTGTAAAGCAATGGGGTTTTCCGACTGTACGGAAAGAGCTTTGTTTACATATACTGCCGCTTCTTCCAGGTGACCGGCTTCCAGATTAAGCTGTGCAAGATAGAGCAGTGCAGGCAGATCATCGGGATGGTTAAGGATAATCTCCTGAAATTTGACTATTCCTTCTTCGTACCGTTCCCTCTGAATAAGCCAGTCTGCATAATTACGCTGCGCGTCGATGAAATCCGGATTGAGTTCCATAGCTTGTTTAAAAGCGGTTTCTGCCTCTTCCCATTCATTTTTGGCCATCAGAGCCAAACCGATTTGGTTGAATACTTCAGCGCTGTTTGGATGGACACGATTGAGAGTATCCAATGCATCCAGGGCACTGTCATAATGCTTTAGTCCCATGCGGCTTAAAGCCAGTCCGTACAATCCTTCTTCATTTTCCGGTTGATGTGACAAAGCGGATTCAAATGCCACAGCAGCCTGCGCATAGTCTCCGGCAATCAGTTTTTCGGTTGCTTCCCGAATGGGAACGCTCATATCCTGGGAAGAATTTTCAGCGCCGCTCAGTGTTTCCATTTGACGGAATAATGCCCACACATGCCTAAAATTCGGATCGTTTTCCAGGGATTTTAAATCTGTGGATTGATGGTGGCGCAATTCAGGTTTCACCAATTGTAAGGATTGTTTCAAGCGTTCTTCATCAACAGACATCTGTAACCAGTCTAATACACGTTTGATTTCCGTTTCCGGGTCAGAAAGCAGACGGTCGTAACTGATCAGTAACCTGTCGCTGTGGGTCGTTTGTTCCAGTACCGCTTGATTGTACTGCTGCCATAGGGCCAAACCGCGCTGTGTAGAGAAGCGGTTGCGCCGGATAAGGGAATAAGCTACATCCAGTGGATTGCGATACACAATTACTGTTTTGAGGTTCGGCAATAAAGACTGCCAAAATTTAAATGTCAAACTGTTTTTGGGATCCTTAAAGGTCAGCATGGGCGGAGTGCCCAAAGAGGCAATCAGGCGACGCGCCAGATCTTTTAATGAATCCAGCCTCGAATCGTTTTCCCAACCTTCGGGAAATGTTTGAACAAAGTCCCAGCCCATACCAAAAGTGTTTAAGACAGACTCATTCAGCTTGACAATTTCCGAGTTTTCCCAGTAGCCTTCGTGATTGTCTTCATTCGCTTTGAGCAGCCGTTCCTCATTACCGAGGCTTATGCCATTTTCATAAAGCAAATGAGTGAGAATAGAAGTGCCGGATCGATGCATGCCGGCCACACACACGTATTGCGTGTTCGTATCTGCCGGGGTAGCAGTCCCAGAAAAAGATTGTTGGCCTGCTTCCTGTTGTACCAGTTCAATTAATTGCCGGGCCAGAGTGTTTTCCGGATCCAGGTGCAACACTTTCCCAGCGTATTCCATAGCTTGCGGGCCTTTCCCCGCTTCGAGATTAAGCTGACTCATATAGAGCAGGGCCGGTATATCATCGGGATGATTTTGCAAAATTGTGTTGAATGTGCGCACACCCTTTTCATAATCCCCGTTTTCGATGAGCAAATCACCGTAATTGCGCTGCGCATCCACAAAAGCAGGATCCAATTCAATAGCTTTTAAAAAGGCTTTTTCCGCGGCTTCGGCATCGCCCAAAACTTTAAAATTTAAACCGATTTGATTATACGCCAGGGCATTGTCTGTTTCCAGATGCACCAATTTATTCAGATAACCAAGTGCAGCATCATAGTGCTGCAGGTTGTATTCCGCAATGGCTGCCAAAAATAAAGCAGCGGAGTGAATAGGGTTTTCCTTAAGAATGCATCGCACATCGTCCAGGGCCTGCGTAAATGCACCCTGTTCCAGCGCATCCTGAGCCGCAGACAAACGATCGCCTATGAACACGCTTAAAGGATTTTCCAGCTCCAGCAATTCCTGATAATTAACCTGCGGCCATTTTTCTTTAAAGCGTTTGCCTTTTTCTTCCAGACTGGCGCTGTAATCCATTTTATTGGCTTTAAAGGTTTGGCTTCCAAAATGGTGAATATACACACCTTCGTGCACCATAATGGCCAGTCCTTTTTCGCGCACGCGCAGGCAGAGATCATCGTCTTCATAATTACCGATACCAAAGGATTCGTCAAAACCTTTGAGTTCCTGATAGAGTTCGCGCTCCAAAAGCATGGCAAAACCGGCAATACGACGACGCGGGGTTATCTTGTTTTTATTCACTTTGGCTACCTGCGCAGCGAAAGCAGGAAAGCCGGAGACGTCTTTGTAGGGCACACCCGTTACCTGCTGCAGCCCGCTAATGTGATTTGTGATGGGACCAACCATTCCTATGGCCGGATCCTTTTCCAGTGCCTCTACCAAAGCGCTAAGCCAGCCCTCCGCTACCAGTATATCATTATTCAAAACCAGAACATATTTGCCTCCGGCCTTACGCACACCCTGATTGTTTCCCGCGGCAAATCCTTTATTTTTCTTATTAAAGACGGTTTTAATGTGGTCGTGTTGTTTTTGTAATTCCCGCAAATATTTCCGCGTTCCATCCGTTGAATGATTATCCACCATGATCAATTCGTACGGATAGTGCGTGTGTTCCAAAATGGATTCCAGGGCCATTTTTGTGTATGTAAGCGCATTAAAGGTAAGAAAGATAATGGAAACCAGCGGTTTTGCTTCTGCCTTTGCGTTGTCTGTTTGTACGCCAAATACCTGCCCGATTTCACGGCACACTTCGTCCCGATTGTATTTTTTAAGCGTTTTGGGATCGTGCAGAAAATTGTGTTTTGTATCCTGAATATGGTTGTATTGGGCGTGCCATTGCGCCTTACGTTCTTCTTCGTCCCAGCGGTTTTTACGCTCATTGAAAATTTTATTCAAACCATGTGCCTGGGAACGAATTGGATAGTGGCGTAAAATAAAGGGAATGGGATAAATTTTTCGTTGTTCAAAGCGCACTTCGTGCCCACCGGTTTCCCATAAATTGAAAGGCTGGCCTTCGTATTTCCAACATTTAAGCTGAACCTGATCGTAAGCCAGCTTAGGGCTGGAATAGTACGTTAAATAGCGGCGAACGTCTTTCCCCGGTTCAAAGGAATTATCAACCGGTTTAAAATCGTAAATGAGGAAGTGGATCGCGTTGTAGCCTTCACGGTCTACCCGTTCAATCCCCTGTTTTAAATTTAGAGCCGGCCAGGGGGATTCCCGGAATTCATCGGCATCCGCATGAATGTACCAGCCTTTACCAAGTTTTCTGGCAATATCCTCTTTGCGTTTTAAAATATAGCGCCAGCTATAGGTATTATCTTCTACAGGATAACCTGATTCTTCCGGAAAGGTTTCAATTTTAATCAGGCCCCTCCCTAGCCATTTGGATGCCTCGTCTACTGTATTATCCGTGGAATGATGGTCAATCAGATATACCCGAATATTTTGCTGGATCAAATCGCCAAGAACATGATAAATAACATCGCCTTCGTTAAAAGTGGAAATGATAGCGGTTACCGGCAAAGATCCCTTTTTTTGATCCAATATTTCTTGTGCATATTCAGCTTTCATTTCCTCAAAAACGAGTTGTATCGATTCTTTATTGTCAGTGGTTTTAAGCGCTTTT
This sequence comes from Calditrichaceae bacterium, assembly GCA_024762535.1. GTDB lineage: Bacteria > Calditrichota > Calditrichia > Calditrichales > Calditrichaceae > JANTHG01. The sequence continues at coordinate 2,537 of JANTHG010000145.1, read as the reverse complement.
TGAAAATATTTTTCCGCTTTCACATCCTGCCCAAGTTTCAACATATGTTCTGCGACCAGTAGGTAAATTTTGCTTTGAATTATAGACGGGTCGTCCTGATTCCAATCCAGTGTGGAAAAGATGGTTCGTAAATCATGTGATTTCAACAAATTTTCGGTGATGCGCGCTTCAAAACGGGTATCATAGTTTTTTTGATTTTTAGACAGACTATCCTCGTGCAACCGATAGTAACAGGTATGTGCCGGAATATGTTTAAGAATCAGTTGCACGGTAGCCCGCGCATACCATTCGTAATCATGAGCGCGACGAAATTCTGTATTATAAGCGCCTACTGTTTCGTAGGCTGATGTTCGTACCATTTTCCCGGGATTGGGCAATTGATTCTGGAAAACGAGTTTTTCAAGAAGTAATTCGTTTTCCAAATAGAATTCCGGGTAAATATATTCAGTGCTTAAGTTGGACTCAGAATCAATGACATATAAATCCCCGTAAAAAACATGCGCTTCCGGAAACATTGCAATGTGATTTTCATATAGAGGAAGAATGTCCTTAATTAGCTTATCGTCCGAATCCAGCCATAAAATATATTGTCCGCGCGCTTCATTTATGGCGAAATTACGTGTACCCGGAGCGCCGGTGTGTTCTTTAACAACATACCGTAAACGCGGGTCGTTTATAGTCTTAATCAAATCGGCGGTCCGGTCTGTAGAACCGTCATCCACTACGAGCACTTCAAAGGATGTACCATTTTGATTAAGGGCGCTCGTAACCGCATCCATAATGTACTGTGCACGATTATATGTAATAATGCAAATGGAAATAAGTGGATCGGATTCATGGATTAGACGCTCATCCTCTTTCATTTTGAGCAGTCGTTCATTACCCATGTTTTTAAGCTGCTCATTCTGTTCAAAACGATTATAAATGCCCAACCATTCGCGCATGGAAGGATGCAGTCGGTCTAAATAGGCCCACATCAGCCGGTGGCGATTTTCTTTGGTTTCCAGCTTGTCGTCCGAAAAGGCGTAATCGTGATAAATTACCGTTTTGGGCCAATACATAGTTCGGTAGGTTCTGTGTTGCAGAAAAAAGCGAAAGCTCAGTTCACTTCCTTCGTGGCCGAATAAAAAGGGATTCATTCCGCCTATTTGTACATAGGCGCTACGCACAAAGGCCGAGTTTCCTTCTGCATCCACGGCATGGACAAAGGCAATATCGCCAAAATCGTAATGAGCGGCTTTTGCATTACGCTGATCATCGCTTTTGGGCAGTACTTTACCTCTAAAGCCCTCAACATCAAACGTTGAAAAAGCTTCCACTATGGAAGCGACATAATCGGAGGGTACAGTGGCGTCATCATCCAAAAAAGCTACATAGTTTCCGCGGGCAAAATGGACGCCGATATTTCTTCCTTCCGAAAGATAAAAATTGGTCGCACAGCGTACATGCAGTAGCGGGAATTTGTTTAACCGGTCGTAAATTTCTTCATTACCACCGTTATCAACCAGAATAATTTCAAAATTTTTCAGGGTCTGCTTTTGCAGAGAACGCAGGCAATCGAGTAGCAACTCTTTGGTACGATACGCTACAATGACAACTGAAACCTGCGGATTGGGATTGGTCCGTCGATCGTCTTTCTCAAATTGTTCATAGTCAACCGAAGAGCGATACAGGGCCATCTGTTTTTCCGCATGTGTAAAGGCCCGTTTGTTAAAATAGGCCCAGGCCCGGTCAAAAAACAATTCGGGTCGGCCGGATTCTATTTCATCCTTTGCCATCGCACTTAGTTTGGCCATTAATCGTTTGGATGTAAAGGGATGGTTCTTTAAATACGATTCCGCCCAACTGATTTCTTTATCCGAATAATGTTCCGGGTATGAGGTAACCAAAAGAGCACTAACCTGCGGATAGGCGTCCTCCGGACCGTGAATGGTGCGTTCTGTGGGCACATCGGGATGTAGGTTTAAAAAATATTCAGCCCATTCATTTTCAACCGGTTCGTAAATTTGGGAGTGATTTTTAATAATTTTAGCCATGTACCATTCATGCTTTGTGATGGCCTTATCGATTAGCGAAGTCTGTTCCGTTTTTCGGTAATGAATAACGGTTTCCGGAATCGCTACAAATTCAGCACCGAGTTCCAGCGCGCCAATCCAGAAATCCCAGTCTTCATAGCCGGGTACATTTAGGCGGTAACCGCCCTGCATTTCCCAGACATTGCGGGAAAACATGGAACAGGAAGGCACATGCCCGCGGTGCAATAATTTGTGCAGCGGGAATTGTTTTGCTTTCCACTGTCCTGTTTCTGTTCCAAAATAGCGTAAAGAGCCGTGAGCAACTGCCGGGATATCTTCCAGTGGTTCTAAAGCTTTGTAGAACAATTCAATGGCTTGTTCATCCAGTTTGTCATCCGCATCCAACGGAACAATGTATGTGCCCCGCGCCAGCTTTATGCCGTTATTGCGCGAAATAGCCGGCTGACCGCTGTTCGGCTGGTCCAGTAAACGAATGCGGTGCGAGGCATAGCGCTTAATTAA
>JANTHG010000144.1 GCA_024762535.1 Calditrichaceae bacterium | reverse complement strand
GTGATGCCTGGTCCCGGCCGGAAATCATTTCGCCGGTGTTTGACGGCGATGCCGCAATTCATAAATATGTGGACGGCTGCACACCGGTAAACGGGGCGCAATCTGTATATACAATGGGTCCCTCGGATTATGAGTACAGCAATGAGAGTTCTGTTATTTACTATGATAATGGCACTTCAAAAGTTCTGTCGTCATGGTTCAATCCTTATTATATGCAACCTGAAACAGCCAAAAATCAGTTTGTGACGGATGTGGTTTCCTTTTTTGGTTTGACAGCAACGGATTCTGTGCTGCTTGTAGACGATGATAACCGCTACAATAATGAGTGGGTGATGACAGCGGCTTTGGACTCGGCAGCCATTCCTTACAAACTGCATGATTGCGGCGATGTGGGCGGTTTACCGAATATGATGCCAACAGCGGCAGAAATGCAGAAATATGGCATGGTTATCTGGTATTGTGGCTCCGACGGAAAAGACATTGCCTTTTGGAATGCGGCTGAAGAAAATAATCCTGAACTAAAAACCTATTTAAGCGGCATGAACAGTAAATTATGGGTAATCGGTGAAGATGTTTTGTACGACCGATATGGCGGCGCTCCGGATAGTTTTGCCACAGGTGATTTTTGTTACGATTATCTGGGTATTGCATCTTACGATATGCAGTCGTACAAAGATGATAATAAATTAGGCGTACAGGAATTAGATAAAACAGACGGCGGGCCGGATGTCTCTACCATAAACCCCATTGGCTGGGGCGCCGGCGGAATCCGCCAGGGAGAACCCTCTATTGCCAGCGATTCTTTGCGTCATCTGCACATGGCGTATCATGATGAAAAGGGCGATCACATTATGTATCAGAATTTTGACGGAAACGCCTGGTCCACTCCTGTACAGATCGATAACAGTGCGGACACGGTGTATGTGGAACGTCCCAATATTGCTGTGGACCCGAATTACGGCGTGTATGTAACCTGGGTGCAGGCTACGGGTGATTTTACCACAGGTGAAAAAACCTATAAAGTGTACAACGTGTTTTACGCCACTTCACCCGATGGCGGACAAACCTGGAACGCTCCGGTACAGTTGACATCGATGGCAGAAACAAATGAAGCAAGTTTTTCTGTTAAAAATCCCACCATTGGCAAAGAAGTGCGCCGCGCGATTGACGGCGTATTCGAAGGCGGCGCCGATGTGGTTTGGACACAATATGACCCGGCTTCTTCTATGGGCTATTATATTATGTACGCACGTATTCCGTATATGGGTACGTTAACGGATATCGAAGATCACCAACCAAAGGTGGGTTATCAGTTTGAGTTGTCGCCCAATTATCCCAATCCATTTAACCCGGTTACTGAAATCAGCTATCAATTAGAGAACTCCGGGGCTGTCACATTAACCGTTTATAATGTGTTGGGTCAAAAAATACAAACCTTAGTCAATACACGACAAAAAGCGGGCGAGCATTCCGTTAGCTTTAATGGAGCGCAATTACCGAGCGGCGTCTATTTTACCCGCTTACAATCGGGTAGCAATGTTGCCGTACAAAAAATGATATTGATGAAATAATTATTTAGGAGGAGAGATAATGCGAAGTATTTTTTTTATTTTTTTCGCGCTTTTGAGCTTTAGTCTGGCGCAAACGCAGTTATCCATTTTATTTGTGGATGACGATAACTATTCAAGTGGTGACCATCGGCCGCGTATCGAACAAGCTATTACGGATGCCGGTTATTCATATACGATATTTGACGCGCAAAGTGAGAGCGCTTCCCCTACGGCTGCCGTTATGGAAGGATATGATTTAGTATTCTGGTACAATGCCAATGATGGGAAGGGCGGTTATTTCTGGAATGGCACTGATACGGTGAATACCGAATTACAAACCTATTTGGATAATGGTGGTATGGTTTGGGCAATGGGAAATGACATCATTTACGATATGTATGGCGGAGCGCCCGATACCTTTGAAACGGGTGATTTCCTGTATGATTATTTTGGTATTTCCCAATATAATGCACAATCTAAATCGGATGATGGAGGCACCGGAGTACCTATGCTTCTAAAAACCCCCGGTCAGGATATTGCCAGCTTAGATACCATTAGCTGGTATGTGAGCGGATTGTGGTATGGCGACGGTTGTACGCCGGTTGCAGGCGCTGTTCCGGTGTACGAATTCGGTGATGCTTCTTATTCTTTGGCAGGATTAAAAACAGCCATCTGGTACGATAACGGCACTTCTAAAACAATGGGCACCTGGTTTGACGCTTACTACATTGACACCGAGGAAAACCGTGCAACCTTCTTTAAAGATATTTTAGATCATTTTAACGAACAAGTTAATAGCGTGCCGGTCACAACAAATAAGTATTTTCTGGATTTTGACGGGGTAGACGATTACCTGAAATACAATGATGAAACAAGTTCCATTGCCAAAATGGACAGCGCAGTGAATTACACGGTTGAATGCTGGGTTTATCCCAAATCGTCAACTATTCATAACAAAGTGCTTTTAAAACGATGGAATCAGTTTGCCCTTACCATGTACAAGGATGATGCCCGTCGTTTTTATTTTACTCATTATGGTGAAAGCGGATCCAATACCTATGTAAATACCATTGACAGTGTTTTGGAAATAGGAAAATGGAATCATCTTGCTGTAGTGTGTAATGCGGATTCCAATTGGATTAAATTATATGCCAACGGAAAAGATGTAACTTTGCAACATTATGACGCGTTACCGCTGCATAGCGATACAGATAGTGATAATCTCTATGTTGCTTATGGCGGCAGTGGCAGCTATCCGAATTGCTATATGGATGAGATTCGCCTGAGTAATGTGGCGCGTCCTCTTTCGGATTTAAACTATTCGGATTTGGATCTAAAATATGATGTGGATGAGCATACAGCTGTTTTATTCCACTTTGATGAAGGAACCGGCAGTACCACAGTAAATACCGCGTCAGATTCCGGTTATACAGCCCGTTTGGGTTCAACCGCCATCGGGGATGCCCAGGAACCGCTTTGGAAAGAATGGACCGGGAAACCGAATGAAGCGCCCATGGCATTCCATTTACTTGCGCCTGCAAATGGCGACAGTGTGCTGATTACCAATGACGAGGCTTCCGCGCCAATATACTCCTGGCAAACGGCTGCCGATGCGGATGGCAACGTGCAAAGTTATCATTGCTATGTAATGGACGCTGAAAACAATGCCATGGGTGATACGATTCTTACAGATACTGTCTTTGTAATGCCATACGACATAGCCTTAAGTATCCTTGATGAACAGGATACCATGGTTACGCACTGGACAGTTACGGCTTCGGACCCTGAATTTACAACCGCAGCGCTCGATACCTTTACCTTAACCTTTTTGAAGGAAAGCAATCAGCCACCTTCGGAACCGGTACTACAATTCCCGCAGAATGAAAAAGGGATGTTCTTTACAACAGGCCAGCCAACGAATTATCATTTTTACTGGGACGCCTCAGCGTCTACCGACCCGATAAGCTATCATTTTGTTGTTATGGATGATATGCCAACCAAAACAGGTGTATCTGGATATGTGGTTGAACTAGATACTTCCGCTACCGAATTATATCTTGACCTGAGTTCCTACATCGCCGGTGCCGCAAAAGATACGATTACCCTTTGGTGGGATGTTACAGCAAATGCTTCCGGTTTTGACGTGAATTCCGAAAACGGCCCGTTTGAAATGATACTGGTTCGGCAACATGAAAGTATTCTGTTTGTAAATGACGATAATTACGGCAATTATGGCGATGATATGAAAGAAACTTTTGATAACATCGGCCTGGCCTATGATGTGTTTGAGTGCGGTGAAACGGGTGATAATGCACCGGCCGAAATTCCGGATTTTCAAACCCTGGATGAATATGATATGGTTTTCTGGTTTACCGGTAAAGACGGTAAAAACGACGCCATTTGGAATGGTGCGGATACGACAAATTATGAACTAATAGATTATCTTGATGGCGGTGGTAAGCTTTGGCTGAACGGTCGCGATTTTCTGTACGATCTGTACGGCGGTGCGCCCGATACTTTTGCTACGGGTGATTTTGAATATGATTATCTCGGAATCAGTTCCTATGACGCTCAAACCCATGTGGATGATAACAGCACCGGTTTACCGCTTATCGTTCCTTCCGAGTTTGCTAAAACAGAAGGAATTTCTTCTCAGGATACCTTAGACTGGATGTATTCAAGTCTGTATTATGCCGACGCTGTTACTCCGGTTGACGGTGCGCAGCCGGTTTTCCTGATGGGCCCGGATGATTACGCTCTCGCCGGTTCGGCAACTATGATTTACTATCCAACGGATAAATTCCTTACCTTAAGTTCTTTCTTTAATGTGAACTATTTTAATACGGCAAATCACAACGAAATGGAAGAAACCTTTCTGTTTGATGTGTTGAACTGGTATCAAAATCAAAGTTTGCTCACAGCGATTGACGACGAACCGAATCAGATTCCGGAATCGTTTTATGTAACTCAGAATTTCCCCAATCCATTCAATCCGACCACTACGGTTCAATTCGGGTTGCCGTCCGCGGGTAAAGTAAAAATAGCGGTGTTTAATGTATTGGGACAAAAAATGATTGAACGTGAATGGCACCAGAGCGCAGGCGTGCACCAAATTCGCTTTGACGCCTCCACCTGGTCAACCGGGCTCTATATTTACCGATTGCAGTTTGCCGGAGCAACCTATGTCAAGAAGATGATGCTTATCAAATAAAAGACAGATTACATCCTAATCAGCACCCGGTAAGAAATTGCCGGGTGTTTTTTTATATGTAAAATTAAATTTGGTATTGTATTTATTTACGAAACTTGTTTAATTTACCGGACTATGAAAAAACTATTTGTTCTCAGGGTAAAATTTTATTGACGAAAGACATGAGGAATATGATGAAGAAACAATCTTTCAATATTCAAAAATTCCAAAAGGATGGCGATATCGAATTTATCGACCTCAAAGTATGCGATTTGCAAGGGCATTTACATCACCTGACTCTGCCATTTTCGGAGAAAATCCTTAATACGCTTCTTAAAGATGGTGTGGGCTTTGACGGCTCCAGTTATGGATTTAAACGCGTCGAAAACAGCGATATGATCATGAAACCCGATTTGGATACAGCGCTCATTGATCCTTTCCGTGAAGCGCGTACGCTCAGTTTTTTTACGCGTGTGTTTAATACGGATGAGCACGACACACCGTACCAGTATGATCTGCGCAATATGGCCGAACGCGCCGAGGGATTATTACAAAAATACAAGATTGCCGATCATGCTATGTGGGGGCCGGAATTTGAATTTTATATTTTAAACAATGTGCAATATGCCTCGAACGCGCATCATGCCTTTTTTAAACTGGAATCCGAAGAAAATTTTGAAATCAACGGTTACCATATTGCCAATCCTCTGGATGCGTATGATGATTTCAGGGATGAGGCAACCCGTTTGTTGTTGCAAGCCGGAATCGAAGTAAAATATCATCACCACGAAGTGGGCAATTTCGGCCAGCAGGAAATAGAAACCTATTTTGACAGTCTGTTACCCACGGCCGATAAAATTATTTTATCAAAATATATTTTACATAATTTAGCCCACCAAAAAGGGTTGCGTTTAACTTTTATGCCTAAACCGTTGTACCATCAGGCCGGTTCCGGTTTACATCTGCATCAGTATCTTGTTAAAAAAGGGAAGAATGCTTTTTACAAAAAGGGTGGGTATGCCAATCTCAATCAGACAGCGTTGTACTATATCGGCGGGGTGCTGAAACATGCCTCTGCCTTAAGCGCCTTTACCAATCCCAGTACCAATTCCTACAAACGGCTTGTCCCCGGCGTAGAAGCACCCACAGCCATCAATTTTGGTCAGGCTAATCGCGCTTCATGTGTGCGTATTCCGCGCTACATAAAAAATATGGAACAAACCCGTTTCGAATACCGGCCGCCGGATGCAACCGCTAATCCCTATTTTGCCCTGTCTGCCATTATGATGGCCGGCTTAGATGGTGTGCTTAATAAAATCGATCCCGTGAAAGAAGGATTTGGACCGTACGAAGCCAGTGATTTTAATCCTGAGATTGAAATGCACTATCTGCCCTTCACGTTAAGCCGCGCTCTCGAAGCGCTGGAAGAGGATCACGAATTTCTGCTTCGGGATGATTTATTCAATAAAGAATTGATTGAGCACTGGATTAAAGTAAAAACAGAAGAATTCAATAAGGTTTACAACTGGCCCAGTCCCGTGGAGTATTCTTTATATTTTGATGTTTGAGTTCACTTTATTTTGCCCATAAAAAAAGCCCGACTTCACATGAAGCGGGCTTTTTTTGTAGCAAAGAAAAACGAATTCTTAAAAAGCGTAATTCAAACCGAGGCCGATGGAAATTATATCCATATTATGTTTTCCTGGAACCGCGTCAGCATACTTACCGGTTGGAATGTCGCGTTCGGCGCCTTTAAGATATTCGAAAGCGGCATCGATGCCCACTGCACCCATTTGATAAGTAGCCCCTGCGGTAAAAGCATTGTAAGTGATACTCGGGAAAAGAACATTGTAGGTCTTGTCCGGAGCCGGAGCCGGATCATAATAATATCCCCCACGTAAGGTAAAGGCATCGTTGATATGATATTCGGTTCCAAAACGGATTTGCAGAGCGTCTTCCCAATACAGTTTAAAAGTATCGTCGCCAAATGCTGCAGCACCGGCTGCCCAGTTGGCATCTTTAAACTTAGTTTTAAAAGTTTTTTCACTTTCGGACCATTGGCTCCATTGTAGATCAAATGTAACCGTCCAGGCTTTCGTTGGTTTTACAGCAATTCCGCCGGCAATCCACATGGGCCAGGCTACGTCACGGTCAAAATCACTTTTAGTGGGTAAATTAGCTCCTGCCATGGCAGGATTCTCTGCTTCACCGCTCATGGTCACATTCGTCTTGGTCCGGAAAGAAAGACCGAGATTAATCATATCACTTACTTTCATTAAAGCGCCAAGTGTTACCCCATAACCGAATCCGGTTGAACTTTCGGAATACTGTGAAAAACCTACCGGTGTACCTGTTTGGTCCCGAACAGTTGCCGGGCGATCCATATCGAACATGCCGTAATACACATTGAGTGCCATACCGAGAGAAAAATTATTAGTTACTTTAAATGAAACAGCAGGTGAAATATTAAATACACCGATTTTTGACATCCAATTATAGCTAGTGCCTCCACTAAAAGCAGCCAAATCCTTACCGTCCCATTCGGTACCTAATCCGGCCGGAACATAAGCGCCTAGGCTAATTTTTAATTTACTGGATAGCATGCATTGCCAATAAGCCATCAGGTTAGGTGAAATATAATGATTTGTTTTTGTCTTTGTATCGATATGCGCAGCGTCATATTGGTAAGTACCAGAAGGAATCACATCGGCAGCAAAGAGACTAACCGAGGTTCCTTCTAAGTTTATCAGGCCGGCCGGATTCCAGTACAAAGCTGTGTTGTCATCTGCTAAGCCGACAAAAGCACCTCCCATACCCATGGCGCGAACACCAATACTATTTAGGCTTAGTCCATTGGCAAACAAACTACCTGACATGAAAATGAGTGTGAATAAAACAACCTGGACTCGAAGCAATCTTTTCATTGCTCTCTCCTTAAATTAAGTGGAAGTGAATTGAGTTAGGTGTTGCTGTGTAAGCTTATTTTAATGCATCTTTAATGATCATCTCTACTTCATCCTGAATGGAACCGGGCATAGTCATATTTTTGGCGAAAGCAATCATGCCTGCATCTTCAAAAAATACTTTCATTCTGTACATTGCTTCAAGCATTTTAATCTGTACCCCGGAATCGGAAGCTGTAATCACAATCTGAAACGGATAGGCGGCTGCGTGAGCAATACCAGGGCATTTAAAATCTTCCCGGCTGTCATCGCTTCCTTCTTTAACAATTTCAAAGGAAGTGGACTCTATTGAAGGGCTGCTTAAACCCATGATAGCCAAATTTTTATCTGCCCAGATAAACTGGTACCGTGCTTTTATTTTCCATTCACCAATATGACTTTGAGTAGCATTATTGATAGCTTCGACTGCTTTGGAAATGGTCATATTCTTTTTGGTAGCCAACAGCTCTATTTTTGTATCGAAATCCCCTCCGGCCATCACACCCATGGTTCGGCCAATGTAACCTTCGTCACGGACTTCTCCGTATTGTTT
>JANTHG010000143.1 GCA_024762535.1 Calditrichaceae bacterium | reverse complement strand
AAGGGCTTCTACCCCATCGGATGCGGTTACTATGGTATAATTTTGAGGCTTTAAAAAATAGGCTATTAAATCGATATTTTCTTTATTGTCGTCTACAATAAGAATCTTAGGAGTGCTAACTTCCGAAGTCATATATTCCTCTGTAATAATGGAAGCTTACCAGAATGTTTTTTTAATTACATTGCGAACTTAAGGAAAAAAATAAGAAAAATGCAATATATAATTACAACAATCTAAGCATACATTACTTTATTAATTTCTTTTTTTAACCGGTTCATCGTTTCGGAATGAATCTGAGAAATGCGTGATTCCGAAACATTGAGGATTTTACCGATTTCCTTAAAAGTAAGCTTTTCGTAATAGTAGAGTGTGATCGCTAATCTGGTTTTTTCCGGAAGTTTTTTGATGGATTTTAAAAGGATACGTTTCATTTCATCTTCTTCAATTCGATCGTCCGCTTTCACGTATGTTGTATCTTCAATAACATCGTATAAATTTTGTTTGTTTGTTTCATCCAAAGGTTTATCCAGAGAATACAAATTGGAAGAGTTATATTCCCGTTTCCAATTATTCAAACTCTTCGTATCGATTCCCAAACCGGCAGCCATTTCTTCATCGGAATAATTACCAGAAAATTTTTGATCCAATTGAACGGATTTTTCGCGCATGGAATTCAGTTTTGCCCGTAAAGAACGCGGAATCCAGTCTAATTTGCGCAATTCATCGATAATCGACCCTTTTATACGAGGAATGGCATAGGTCTCAAATTTGATTCCATATTCCGGATCAAATCGTTCAATGGCTTCAGACAACCCCAGCACACCTATTTGATACAAATCTCCTTCTTCCAGCGCATGGGGATAATTCTTAATCATCTTACGAACAACATATTTAACCAAACCAACATATTTAAGCATAAGCTCCTGGCGATGACGAATACTATTATGAGTTTTATATTCATACCAGATAGGATCGATAGCAGTTTGCATGATATTTCCTCGATGATTGTTTTTATTCTGAAGTTTGATTACGGATTTCTATTATGCATGTATTGTGCCAAAATTTGGTAGCAAATAAGTCCAAAACTAATTAATATATGTAAATAAAGAAGTTAAGTGATTTTTTAAAGTAATGGCAGGGGAAATATTTTCCGCACATTTAAAAGAACAAGGAAGATTTTGTATCTTTTTTCAACTATTTAGTGTATAAATATTCGCCACAGAACTGATTCTATCCAATCCTTAAAATTGACACAGATCAATTTCCACAATTTAATATCTACTTAATTCCATTTTTATCTTGCAGAAATCATTTGTTTTTGTTTACTTTATTCTATCGTGCAACTAACCCTATTAAGGAGCTAAAATGAAAGTGTTTAAATTTTTACTTATTGGACTATTTTTTGTTTCTTTCTTAAATGCTCAGGGAATTGATCCTTTTGCGGATGAAAACAATAATTTCCTTGATGGTGGTATCGGTGTTACCTGGATAGATGGCAAAGCTTATACTACGATTACTCTTGCTCCGGAACTGGCATTTGGAAAATTAGGTGTTGGTCTGAATTTGGAATTACTGTTTAATAACTCTGACGGTTTTAAATTTAGAGATGATGGCTGGAAAACAGGCGCCGGCGCTTTACGCATGATTCGCTATCTGCGCTGGGGATTAAAACATGACCCGCTCTATATTCGGGTCGGATCTCTACAAACGGCCACTCTGGGACACGGATTTATTATGGGATATTATAGTAATGAAGTTAATTATGACTACCGGAAAATTGGCCTGGTTTTCGATGTGGATTTTGATAGCTTTGGCTTTGAATCTATGACATCCAATTTAGGCCGATTGGAAATTGTGGGCGGTCGGTTCTATGTACGGCCTATTTTATCTTCAGGAATCCCAATTTTAAAAAATCTTGAAATAGGCGCTACATATGCCACAGATATGGACCCGGACAACCTTAAAGATTCTGATGACGCCGTAGCCGAATACGGTGTGGATGTGGGTTTGCCGATCATCAAATCCAGTATTTTTAACACAACTGTGTATGCCGACTATGCTAAAATTTTAAAACATGGAGATGGATCTGCGGTTGGTATCAAGGCTGACATTCCAAATGTACTGGGACTGCTTGCTATTTATGCCAAATTGGAAAAACGTTTTCTTAATGAAGATTTTGTGGCCAATTATTTTAATACCATGTACGAACTGGAACGCGGTATGCTGCCAGCAAGTCATTATGCGTTTGCCGATCCTGCATTATCAGGTATGTTGAGCAAAGAGGGGTCCTTGCAATATGCTAAAAAAACGCAGGGCATTTTTGGTGAACTGGCCGGACAAATACTTGGTAAAATAAAACTGGTTGGTAATTATCAGCATGCCAATGCTATTAAAAACAGCGGCATTTTGCATCTCGAAGCACGATCAGCAGATTTAATTCCCGGCGTTCAATTGAAATATGCTTATAATAAAGTAGGAATAGAAACCTTTGAAGATGCGCGTACCCTTGACTACCGTTCGGTAGCCATCGCAGAAATTGGATACCGTGTTTACCGCTTTGTTAATGTTGCTTTGCAGTATCGTTGGAATTTTGTTTGGAACGAAACAACCCATGCCTATGAAACACAAGAACGATTCCAGCCAAAGGTATCTTTCTCCATGGATTTTTAAATATTTTTTATAGGAATGCGGCCAGCCCGCATTCCTTTTTTTATTATGAAAATTTTACTTGAAGAAGTTAAAGAGGTCTTACTCTCTTTTGTCTTTCCCGCTTCCTGCGCGGTTTGTGGCAATCCTCTCCAGACAAAAGAACACATCGTTTGCACCCCCTGTTTCCAAACCCTCAAACCTTTATCGCCTTCCATTCTAAATCAACTAAAAGAGGAAATTAAACCGGCCTGGTTTGATCAGTTGTTTGTAGCTTTGGAATTCGGCCCGGTATTTCAGGAATTGATCCACCTGCTCAAATATCAACGCTATTTAAGCCTGGCACAGATGTTTGCCCACTTTCTCTATCCGCTTTTCGAGGGTAGCTATGATGCCATTGGCGCCGTACCGTTAAATCCCATTAGAGAACGGGAACGCGGTTACAACCAGAGTGCCCTGATCGCCCGTCACCTTTCGCGCTTGAGCGGATGGCCAATAAAAGAAGATATGCTAATTCGCACACGCAATACACCATCACAAACCAAACTAAATCGTATAGAGCGTAAAGAGAATATGAGTCATGTTTTTGTTTGTAAAAAAAAAGTGGAGGGAATGTCCGTTTTACTGGTAGATGATGTCATAACAACCGGTAGTACGCTTAATGCCTGTGCAGAAGAAGTAAAAAAAGCCGGTGCCGCAAGGGTAGATATCGCCGCTATAGCCACACCGGTAGATTTTTTTCAAAATGACTTGGATGAAAAAACAGCCCGATCAGAGATTCCGGACATATTCACGTAATTCACCAATAGAATCTTTAACTTGAGAATAAAGCTCATTGGCCCCGTCTAATTGTTGAACCTTACCCTGCTGTTCTAATTCTTTAAACAAAAAAGTAAAGCGTGTTAAATTTAGATTAGCAGATGCTCCTTTTAAACCGTGGGCCAATCGGTGTAATGCATCAAAGTCTTCATTCGCTATTGCCATTTCCAGATTAGGTAAGTCCGAATCCAATTGAATGATCATCTCACCCAGCAATTCTTCCAAAAATTCAGGATCATCCCCTAATCGTTCCAAAGCACCTTCATAATCAATTAATTCTAAATCCATACGCCGTTTATCCTTAGATTAAATAATATTTTTATTCGGCAGGTTGCGTGAATACTTGAAAACAAAACGCAAAATCTGCTTCTTTTATTCTGCCGGATTGATTTCGTAGGAGCTGGTAATTTTCACCGAAGCTTTAAGCATGGCTGTAACACCGCAATAGACTTCTTCGGAAAGTTTAATCGCTTTTTCCAGATTAGCTGTTTTGATCCCCTCGCCCCAAACCTTAAAGGTTAAATGGATGTTAGAGTATACCTTGGGATGATTTTCGGTCATTTCCGCATCCACAGCTACTTCAAAACGCGTATAGGGTTCCCGCATTTTTGTTAAGATTGAAGCCACATCACTACCCGTGCAACCAGCCAGCGAGAGAAGTAGTAATTCTTTGGGCCGAATCGCCGCATCTGAACCGCCAAACTGTTTCGGACCATCCATGGGCACCCAATGTCCGCTGTCCGTTATCCCATTAAACGTTACACCTTTAATCTGAACCACTTTTGCTGAAGCTTTAGACATATTTTCCCTTTCCATAAACGTATTAATATAAAAACATTGGATGCAGTAGGTTACAGAATGTTACAGATATCTCTTGGCCTTTTCTTCTTTAGTTAACACACGTAAGCCTCCCAATGCCAAAGCGCGCATTTCCTGCTCACCGGGAAACAGTAAGACGGGTGCAATAAACTCTACCCGTTTTTTAATAAGAGCTACAAAGCGTTTACTGAAAGCGATGCCACCGGTAAGCGCAATCGCATCCACTTTCCCTTCCAAAACCGTTGCCATAGATCCTATTTCTTTGGAAACCTGATAGGCCATGGCTTCCCAAATTAAGGTCGCCTTTTCATCCCCTTCTGCAACCAGTTCTTCCACGGCACGCATATCATGAGAACCGAGATAAGCTACCGCACCACCCAGTCCTTTGATGAGTTTTTTCATTTCCGGTAAAGTATATTCACCGGAGAAAGCGGCTTTAACCAAATCACCTGCAGGCACGCCGCCGGACCGTTCGGGACTAAAGGGTCCGTCGCCATCCAGGCCGTTATTCACATCAACTACCCGTCCGTTTAAATGTGCACCTACCGTAATACCTCCGCCAAGATGAACGATTATCAGGCGGGATTCAAAATACGATTTTTGTAGTTTTTCAGCAGCATCACGGGCTACGGCTTTTTGATTGAGCGCATGAAAAATACTTTTACGCTCAATCAGCGGCATGCCGGAAATACGGGCAACCGCTTCCATTTCGTCCACTACAACCGGATCTACAATAAACGCCTGACAACCCAGCGCTTTGGATATGGCATAGGCAATGAGGCCGCCGCAATTAGAAGGATGATCCCCCATAACCCCTCGTTTAAGATCGGCCACCATCTGTTCGTTCACGGCATAGGTGCCCCCTTCTATGGGACGCAGTAAACCACCCCGTCCTACCACAGCGTTAAGTTTTTCCAGGGCAATCCCTTTGGCTCGCAGTGTTTTAATAATCATTTCCATGCGATACAGGTCCTGGTCCGAAGCCTTATTAAAGCGAGACAATTCTTCAAATTTATGGGTAATGGTTTCTGTAAAAATTTCGGTTTCGTTTTCAAAAACAGAAATTTTTGTAGTGGTGGAACCGGGATTGATAACCAATATCAAAAAGGTTTCGTTCGGCATGATGTTATTCCTGTCCGCTTATAGCCAAAGCAGTGGCAATGGATAAAAATTTACTGTTGTCCGAATCGGCACGGGAGGTAAGCACTACAGGTACGGAAGCGCCCAAAATGACGCCGGCCACCAGAGCATTCCCTAAAATGGTTAATAATTTATAAAAGACATTCCCTGTTTCGATATTCGGCACCACACACAAATCGGCTGAACCACCCACTACCGATTTTAATCCTTTAATTTCATTGGCACGGGCAGATAAGGCATTATCAAGCGCCAGAGGGCCGTCAATCAGGGCATTTTTTATTTGACCGCGTTCAGCCATTTTGGCGATGAGCGCGGCATCGGCGGTGGAAGGCATGGCCTGTGGATTGACTTTTTCCACAGCGGAGATCATGGCGACCTTAGGTTTTTTATAGTGCAGGGCATGTAACGCGTTTAAGGCATTCTGGGTGATGGCTATTTTTTCATTCAAATCGGGGGCTATGTTCATGGCTGCATCACTCATAAACAGTAATTTATGGTAATTGGGACTTTCAAATACGGCAAGATGAGAAAGTAAACTGGAAGCACGCAGGCCGTGTTCTTTATTTAAGATTCCTTTTAAAAATTTAGCCGTACTGCATAATCCTTTCATTAATACCTGAGCTTCTCCGCTTCGTACCAATTCCACTGCCCTGGCTACGGATTCTTCTTCTGATTCCGAATGCACGATTTCATATCGTTCCAACGGGATACTATTTGTTTGGGCAATTTTTTCAATTTTGGGTTTTGAACCGACCAAAACGGCATCAGCCAGTCCGGCGGAATGCGCCGCGTCGAGAGCCTGTAAAATATCGGCATCCTGAGCCATGGCTACAGCTATACGTTGCGAGTTCTGTTTTTCAATCCGATTTAATAATTGTTTAAAATTCCTAAGTACCATTTAGACTCCATATTGGTAACCTATAAAAAAAAGAAAAACAAAACGCCCGGCAAGATATACTTCCCGGGCGTTGTTTGGATTATTCTGTTACGATACCGGTCGTGGCGATGGCGCTCATGCGTACGATGGTATCCACATCGGAATGCCGTTGCAGAACATGAACGGATTTACCCAAACCTACCAGGATTGGTCCAATAATATCCGCACCACCGAGATGACGCATCAATTTATAAGCTGCATTCCCGGCATCTAAATTAGGGAAAACGAGCACATTGGCACGACCCTTTAAGGTGCTGAACGGATAATTCTTTTTACGCAGATCCGTATCAAAGGCCAGATCAATTTGCATTTCGCCGTCAATGTTTAAATCCGGTCGCTGTGCTTTAACCAATTCCGTAGCTTTGGATACCTTGATCGTATTGTCCGTACGCGCACTACCAAAATTACTAAACGAAACCATGGCGATATTCGGTTCCACATTAAAGGTATGTTTTACCTCATCTGCTGTTAAAATGGCAATTTGCGCCAGACTTTCGGAAGTGGTTGTTTCATTGACCGTTGTATCGGCAAAAAAGACCATTTCCGAATTCATTACAATCGCGTATAATCCGGCAACCACCTTACGTGCGGGACCTTCGTGCAACACCTGTAGAGCAGGACGAATCACTTCGGGATAATAGTGGTTATCACCGGAAAGCATGGCATCCGCATACCCCATTTTCACCATCATAGCGCCCATGTAGTTGGGATCATTGGTTAAAAGACGCAAGCTACCGTTTTCTGTTAATCCTTTTCGCTGACGAATGCGGTGTAATTCTTTGGCATAGCTTTTCAGTTCCGGGAACATTCTGGGATCTATAATTTCTGCTGAATCAATATGCAGCTCGTTTTCCTCGGCCAATTTGAGAATTTCGTCCCGATCTCCCAGCAAAATAGGATCGGCTATAGCTTCATCAATCAGGATCTGAGTAGCACGCAGAATTTGAACATCATTTCCTTCCGGGAATACCAAACGCTTTTTATTGGATTTGGCTTTGTTAATAATACCGCGCATTACAGAATAGGATTTACCAAGACGACTTTCCAGCTCTTCCCGATAGGCATCCCAGTCGGAAATCGGTTTACGCGCCACACCGGTTTCTACAGCTGCTTTAGCTACAGCCAGCGCTTCCCAGGTAAGTACACGCGGATCGAATGGTTTGGGAATGATATATTCGCTGCCAAAATGAATCGGTTTGCCATCGTAGGCTTTAATAACGGAATCGGGAACATCCTCTTTGGCCAAGCTTGCCAGCGCATTTACAGCTGCTATTTTCATTTCCTGATTAATCTTGCGTGCATGAACATCCAAAGCACCGCGGAAGATAAACGGAAAACCCAGCACATTATTTACCTGATTGGGAAAGTCCGAACGACCCGTAGCCATAATAACATCAGGACGTACCGAAGCGGCGTCTTCGTAAGTAATTTCGGGATCGGGATTGGCCATGGCAAAAATAATCGGTTTATCGTTCATGGATTTCACCATCTCTTTGGTTACCACACCACCAACCGAAACGCCGGCAAATACATCCGCACCCTTCATCACATCCGCCAAAGAAGCAGGCTCGGTACCGTTTGCCAATCGTTCTTTGTAGGGATTCATTCCTTCTTTACGTCCGTTATAAACGAGTCCCTTAGAATCGATTAAGAAAAGGTTTTCTTTTTTCACACCAAGACTTACATACAGATTAGCGCAGGCAATACCGGCTGCTCCTGCACCGCTGAATACCACTTTAACATCCTCTATTTTCTTACCCTGAACTTCCAGAGCATTTACAAGGGCAGCCCCGGAAATAATAGCGGTACCGTGCTGATCATCGTGAAAAACCGGAATATCCATGATTTTAATCAGCTCTTCTTCGATATAAAAACATTCGGGCGCTTTGATATCTTCTAAGTTCACACCGCCAAAA
>JANTHG010000142.1 GCA_024762535.1 Calditrichaceae bacterium | reverse complement strand
ACGAGAGCTACCGCCGCCGCGGTATGCTGGTTATCCCCTCTTTTTCAGTAGGCCGAACTCAGACCATTTTGTATGCCATTCGTCAAATGGAAAGGGAAAATAAAATTCCGGTGATGCCCATTTATCTGGATTCGCCTATGGCTATTAGAGCAACGGAAATTTTTAACCATCGCACCAACGACTTGAATTTAACCGCACGCAAGCACCGTTTAGCCGGGGATGATATTTTTACACCTAAAGAACTGAAAATTTGTATGAGTGTAGATGAATCCAAAGCCATTAATCAGGTAGGGGAACGAGGTATCATTATCTCGGCGAGCGGTATGGCTACTGCTGGACGGATTTTGCACCACCTGGCTTACCGTCTGCCGGAAAGTAAAAACACGGTACTTTTTATCGGTTATCAGGCGGAAGGAACCCGAGGTCGCGCCATCCTGGAAGGTAAGCCGGAAGTTAAAATCCACGGTAGGCAGGTACCGGTTCGTGCTAAAATTGAAAACATTACCGGATTTTCCGGCCACGGAGATTATCTGGAAATTCTGGCCTGGCTTAAAGCTTTTAACAAGAAGCCCAAAAAAGTGTTCATCGTGCATGGTGAGCCCGAAGCTTCGCAGGCTATGGCAGATAAAATCCGCGAGAATTTACACTGGAAGGTTGAGGTGCCGGAATTCGGCCAGAGTTTTAAGCTGGATTTTTAATGACGGTTCAATGGATACGTAAAACTCATTGTTAGGAAATTGGTTATTTCACTTTCTTTGTTCTGAGCATACTAATAAAAAAGGCGTCCTTAAGGGCGCCTTCATTTAAAATACATAATTCATCATTTAGCATTTTTATAGTTTAATTACGCCGTCCGCCCATTACCCGCAGCAGCAGTAAAAATAAATTCACGAAATCCAGGTAGAGCATCAGTGCGCCAATCAGCGCCAAACGTCCGTAGCTTTCGCCATCTGCCGGAGAAACGGTGGCATTGAGTTTTTTTATCTTCTGGGTATCGTACGCCGTTAAGCCCACAAAAATCAAAATGCCGGCGTACGTGATTATCCAGCCCATCGTAGAACTGGCCAAAAAGATATTGACCACGGAAGCAATTATCAGACCGATTAAAGCCATGAATAAAAAATTACCCATCGAAGACAAATCTTTTTTAGTTACATAACCGAACAGGCTGGTGACGCCAAAAGTACCTGCGGTAACCAAAAAAGTAGTGGCAATGGATTCGTAGGTGTAGGCCAGTAAAACCGCAGAAAGCGTTAAACCGTTTACAAATGAGAAAAGCATGAACAGGGTGGTTGCTGTGGAAGCGCGCAAATTACGGACGCCTCCGGAAATTGCGTACACCATGCCCAGCTCTGCCACTATGAGCAGAATCATAGTAAAGGAATTGCCGAAAATCAGGTTGAGCACGGCCGGGCTGTTGGCCGTAAAATACGCGGTTAAACCTGAAATGCCCAGGCCAACCACCATCCAATTGTACACGGCACGCAACAGAGCATTCTCTCTGGTAACCGCCAAACTGGGTTGATAATAAGGGTCTTGTTGCATAAGAGCCTCCTTTATTCTTTTAATTCTCTATTGAGCGTTTTGTATTCGTCATCACGAACGACGGAGGAGTGAAGTGATCCCCTGTGGGTTTGCTTCGCTCCTGTGTCGCTCGCAATGACGTTACTTTCTTGTTTAAATCTAAGTTCATTAAACGTAGAAGTAAAGATAAAGTTCAATTGAGGTGAAAAATTTTCTTGAAAATATATTGACATGCGAAAAATAAAATATTATATTCGATGACTCAAATGAATCGCGGGGTGGAGCAGTCTGGTAGCTCGTTGGGCTCATAACCCAAAGGTCGTAGGTTCAAATCCTGCCCCCGCTACTAAAACAGGCTAAATTTTTTAGCCTGTTTCTTTTTGGCGGCGTAGCTCAGCTGGTTAGAGCATCGGAATCATAATCCGAGTGTCCGGGGTTCGAATCCCTGCGCCGCTACTCTTTTCTTCCACAGAATTCAGAGATAACCTGTGCTTTCACGGTTACACAACTACATTTTATCCCATCAGCTCATTCATCCAAACGATTTGATTTTTGCCGCTGTATCCGGCGGAAAAGACTCGATGGTTATGCTGCATATATTACAACAACTTTCAGTTGAATTGCCTTTTGAATTGCGGGTACTTCATCTGAATCATGCGCAGCGCGGAGCGGTAAGCGATAAAGATGCGGAATTTGTGCAAGCCTATTGCGAGCAGCAAAACATTCCGTTTTACTTAGAAAGACTCACAAATCTGGCGCCCGGCGCCTCGGAAGATGTTTTGCGTCAGGCGCGTTATGCCTGGTTTGATTCAATCCTGGATTCATACAGCCCTGCAAAAATCGCTACAGCGCACCATCTTGATGACCAGTTGGAAACGGTTTTGATGCGAATGGCCAAAGGGGCGACTCTTAAAGGATTACGCGGCATTCCCGTAAAACGTCCCGGTTTTATTCGTCCGTTTCTCGGACTGACCCGGGCCGAAATCGATGCGTATGCTACGAAACAGTCCATTCCCTTCCGCGAAGATGCCAGTAATGCGGACACCGCTTTTTTACGAAATCGTATTCGACGGGAATTATTGCCCATATTCCGGAGTGTGTTTGGCTCTTCCTTTTATAAAGGATTTGAAAAGAGTCTGCGGGAGCTGGACGGTGCCTGGGAAACCCTTATTAAAATCCAACAACAGCGCTTTGATACCATCTGTCAAAATTCTGCAGACCAAACGACAGTTTTACTTTCCGATTACCGCCGTCTGAATGCATTTGAACGCCGTGCCTTGCTGGAGTATTGTATTTCTACCCCAAATAACTTAACTTCATCCGTTTCAGAGAAATTCTGGTTATCCTTTGAGCGGTTTGTCCATTCAGCCCGTGTGGGCGCCCGTTTTGAGGTTACGGAACATCTCGTGGTCTTTAAAAACAGAGACGCGCTCCGTTTTGTTTCCGCGTCACCATTAGCAGAATATCCGGTGCAACTTTTCCCGGGCCAAACCGTTCAATGGAAACAGTTTCGGTTGACCTTGCAAGCGGAAGAACAGGACAGGGTTCGGTTGGATTCGAATCCTTTTCAGGAATATTTTTGCGCTGACCGCGTTCACTTTCCACTAACGGTAAGAGAATGGCGCAAAGGAGACCGCTTTAAGCCTTTGGGTATGCAAGGCTTTAAAAAGGTGAGTGATTTTTTGGTGGATTCTAAAACAGAGCTGCAGGAAAAACTGAATGTGCCGGTAGTCTGTAGCGACCATACGATTGTATGGCTGGCCGGAATGCGTTTGGACGAACGATTTAAATTGAATGATACATGCAAACAAATCTATAAAATAGTAATGGAAAAAGGTGTCTGAAATGAGTATAGAATTTGACCAGTCGGCTATTGTCCCCTCCAATTACCATCCCATGATTTCTGAAAAAAAGATTCAGGAACGTTTGGAAGAATTGGGGGCGGAAATAACAGCAGACTTTAAAGATAAAAGGCCCATACTGATCGGTGTTTTAAATGGCGGTTTTATTTTTCTGGCCGATCTAATCCGTTATATTAATACGGATGTGGAAATGGATTTTATTCGAATTTCCAGTTATGGAAACGCGAGAGAATCCAGCGGGCATATCAAAATATTAAAACCCCTTAGCGCGGATATAAAAGGGCGTCCTGTCATTGTTGTGGAAGATATTGTGGATTCAGGCTTGTCGATTCAGTTTTTGCAGAATATGTTATCGGCTTTTTCACCAAGCGAACTTAAATTTGCAACTCTGCTTCACAAACCTTCCAAAAACAAAACGAATATCAAGCTCGACTATGTCGGCTTTGAGATAGAAGATAAATATGTGGTCGGTTACGGTCTGGATGACGAACAGGTTAAACGTAATTTGCGTTCCATATATTACATCGCTTAGGAAAGGATTGGTTACCGAATGGCTGAACAAAAGAACGACCAGAAAAAACCAAACGACGATAAAAATCTTTTTAACAGAAATAAAAAAAATAATGACGAATTCCAGTGGAAGAAAGCCTCCAAAACCGGTTTGATTTGGGTGGGTATCTTGCTGCTTGCAGTAATTTTTAGTTCCTGGTGGCCTAACAGCCGTCCTGAAGAGGTCGAAATTAGTTATGATGTGTACAAACGACTGCTTAATGAGGATAAATTTGTCAGCGGAAAAGTGACCCTAAAAGAAAATCTCTTTCAGGGTGTGCTGCGGGATGAAGAAAGTTTTCAGGCGCAGAAGGTAGCCTCACGCAGCCGGTATGTACGCACCAATTTGCCCTATCTCGATGATTCGGTGGTTAAGGAATGGGAAGCGCACCATGTGCCCATCCGTTTTATCGAATCTTCGGACGACTGGTCTTTGGTGTTGATTAATATGCTGCCCTGGATATTGATATTAGGCGCATGGATTTTTATTGCCCGCCGTATGCAGGGCGGCGCCGGCGGAGGTGGCGGCCTGTTTAATTTTGGTAAGAGCAAAGCTAAAATGCTTACCGAAGACAAGGCGAAAGTAACCTTTGATGATGTGGCAGGCGCCGATGAAGCCAAAATGGAATTACAGGAAATCATTGAGTTCCTCAAAGAACCGGGTAAGTTCACCAAGCTTGGTGGAAAAATTCCCAAAGGCGCTCTGCTTTTAGGCCCTCCGGGAACCGGTAAAACCCTGCTGGCCAAAGCGGTTGCTGGTGAAGCGGGCGTGCCCTTTTTTAGCATGA
Source organism: Calditrichaceae bacterium (assembly GCA_024762535.1). Lineage (GTDB taxonomy): Bacteria > Calditrichota > Calditrichia > Calditrichales > Calditrichaceae > JANTHG01. The sequence continues at coordinate 3,653 of JANTHG010000142.1, read as the reverse complement.
GCGGCGCCGATTTTGTGGAAATGTTTGTGGGCGTGGGCGCAAGCCGCGTGCGTGATTTATTTGAAGTAGGCCGTAAAAATGCCCCCTGTATTATCTTTATTGATGAAATCGATGCGGTTGGTCGTCATCGCGGCGCCGGTTTGGGTGGCGGGCATGATGAGCGCGAACAAACTCTGAATCAGCTGCTGGTGGAAATGGATGGCTTCGATACCAAAGAGGGCGTGATTCTTATCGCAGCTACCAACCGTCCCGATGTACTGGATGCCGCCTTGCTGCGTCCCGGCCGGTTTGACCGCCAGATTGTGGTGGACAATCCCGATGTACGCGGCAGGGAAGGGATTTTAAAAGTACACAGCAAAAATGTGCCTTTGGATGACTCGGTCAATTTGGAAGCTCTGGCTAAAGGAACACCCGGTCTTTCGGGCGCGGATATTGCCAATCTGGTCAACGAAGCGGCGTTGCTCGCGGCCCGCAAGGATAAAGATAAAGTAGGTATGGCTGATTTTGAAGAAGCCAAAGATAAAATTATGATGGGCATGGAACGTAAATCCATGCTGATTACGGATGAAGAAAAAAAGACCACAGCCTATCATGAATCGGGTCATGTACTGGTAGCCCGTCTGATTCCGGGCAGCGATCCCGTGCACAAGGTCACCATTATTCCGCGCGGCCGGGCTCTGGGTGTCACAGCTTATCTGCCTTTAGACGAACGGCATACCTATTCCCGCGAATATCTCGAAGGCCGTTTGGCCCAACTGTTGGGCGGGCGTGCCGCGGAAAAACTCATTTTCAACCAGTTGACCACCGGCGCCGGAAATGATATTGAACGCGCGACCGCAATGGCGCGTAAAATGGTTTGCGAGTGGGGCATGAGTGATAAACTGGGACCGGTCACATTCGGGAAAAAAGACCAGGAAATCTTTTTAGGTCGTGAAATTGCCCAGCACCGCGATTACAGCGAAGAAGTGGCACAGGAAATTGACGCCGAAGTCCGGCGCATTGTTTCTGAAGCGCAGGATTTGGCAGAAAAGCTGTTAAAGGATAATCTTGATACCCTCCATGCTCTGGCCAATGCTCTGCTGGAACATGAAATTTTAGACAGCGAACAGATTGATAATGTAATTGCCGGTAAAACGATTACATCCACTGCGTTTACTACCGACGCGCCTAAAGCCCAACGAGCTTCGGAAAATAAAAAAACAAACACCGAAGAATCCGCTTCTAAAGATACGACGGAACCTATTGCCGATGATGGTACCGGATCAGAAGAAACCGAGTCGGATGATGAAAATCTAATTCCCTGACAAGTGCTTTGGGAATAAAGGATTGAAATGGAAAAAACAATAGCTTTTTTATCCGGTCAGGTGCCGGGTGGTATCCTGCTTTTACTACTGGTGTTGCTGGTTATTAATCTTGTTTTTTCCTTTTTTAAATCCACTAAGCTAACCGATTCTGATCGCAGCCGTAAAGGACGTATCATCTATTCCTTGTCGGTCATCATGATTTATGTAGCAGTTTGGCTGGCCACACAACCCCCCAAGCCGCAAATCCGTCTGATGATTCTGCCGGAGCGTCCCGCACATTCTGAGATGCTGACTGCCCAATCCTTTGAATTTAGCGAGCGTTTTCAGCAAACCGCTTTGCTGCATTTAAGTGAAAAATATCTACTGCATCGATGGGAATGGACTTTTGAGACCCTTGGGCCGGATTCCGCTTTCTACTATGATAAATGGCTTCGTCTAACCAAAGCGCTGCACGCCGGTGCGCTTCTTCTTCCACAAAAAGAAGCTACTGGCTACAGTTGTGTTTGGATTCAGGGAAGCGATTCAACGGAATATCATGGGTCCACACTTTCCGATGTTTTAAGACAGGTGGCGCATAAAAGCGGTTTGCTCAAGGATGTGTCTTCTTTTCCTGAAACCCCGCGTACCTATTTGACAATTAAAACCGAATTTTTAAAGAAAAAGTATGACCGGGTGATACAATTAACATCCCGGGTAACTGATTCTTCTTTATTGATATGGAGGGCCGCGGCCTTTGTGGAAAAGGGAAAGATGCAAAAAATAGACCGGGAACGAGCTAAGTTTGTTCCTGTTACCAATCCCAATTTTGTAGAGGCTCATAACATTTTGATTCAATCCATCAAAAGGAAAACCGATACGTCGGAAACAGCCTACTGGCTGGGAGTAATGGCCATCTATAATCAGGATTTTACCAAGGCAGAAATTTTTCTTAAAAAAGCGCTGGTAGAAGACCCGACCAATCCCCGCATTCACCTGGCGCTTAGTTATTTACTGCCGGAACGTTTGCGTGAATTCGGGTATAAGACGCGAGTGGATATTCTTAATAAAGCGGTGCATCTGGACCCTGGGTATCGAGAAGGTGTGTACCAGTTAGCCGATGAATATTATTCTTCGGGAACAGGTACGGAGAGTGGTTTTGGAACCACTCGTGCCCAAAACGTAATTGATGCCTTTTTGAAAATAAAAAAGAATGACGTACGTATTTTAAGTCTGCTCGGGTCGATTGAGTTGAAACTGAAACATTTTGACAAGGCGCTGGTCCTCTTCAGCAAATTACAAAAAATGCTTCCCGATAAATCCAATTCCTATTATAACCTCGGAATTGTCTATTTTATGAAAAAAGAATATAAAACAGCTTTGCCCTATTTTTTAAAGGCCATTCAGATGGATCAGAATCTCGATTCTTATCTCTATGCGGGATTAGCATACCGCATGCTGGGAGAAAATCAGAAAGCGCTGGATTACTACCGGGAACGCGTCCGGCGAAAAACCGGTGATGATGATAAATGGGCAAAAGAGGCAATGAAAGGCATACGGATTATCTTAGCAGATACGACGGCACATGTACATTAAACCTTATTTTTTTTCTTCGGACAAGCGCATAAATGAATTAAACCACCGTTTTGGTTTGCGCCTTTCGCAAAATGACAGGATGCGTTATATCTTTCGTCTTGTTACAAACGAACCCATCCCCAACTCCCTAAAACTACAACTGCGCAGCCTGTCTGTCCCGGGTCCTACTGCATTTTTTTTCGAACAGGAAAGTATGGAAGCGCTTACGCAGCTTCTGCCGGATTTGGCTTTAGCCTGGAAGCGTTTTAAAGCGGGTGAAAAGCCGGTGTGGAGGCTAAAGCGCGGGACACTGGATTTTTCGCAGGGACCCTTTATCATGGGCATTTTAAATGTAACACCGGATTCGTTTTCGGACGGAGGTTCGTTTCTAACGCGTAGTAAGGCCGTGGAACATGCCCTGCAAATGGAAAAGGAAGGCGCTCATATCATCGATATTGGCGGAGAGTCTACCCGGCCCGGAGCAGACCCGGTTTTATTGGAAGAGGAGCTGGAACGAACCATTCCGGTTATACAGGAAATCCGCAAACAAAGCAAAGTGCTTATTTCGATAGATACGTATAAAAGCGAAGTGGCCCAGGAAGCCCTCAGAGCTGGAGCGGATATAGTTAATGATATCAGCGGCGCTACTTTTGATGCGGAAATGGCAGGGCTTGTGGCGCGGGAAAATAGTCCGCTCATTGCCATGCATATTAAGGGGACGCCTAAAAATATGCAGCGTCAGCCGGAGTACGATGAGGTAGTCGATGATTTGTATGCCTATTTTTATGAACGGATACA
>JANTHG010000141.1 GCA_024762535.1 Calditrichaceae bacterium | reverse complement strand
AAAATCGTCTGGAAACAGAGAATGCCAATAATCCGGTGGGCTTTGGCCCCATTGATCCCGAGAATTTTAGTCCTCATCCTAAAAATCCTGCATTGGTTAAATTTTTTCAGCAGATTGGACGCGCCGAAGAATTGGGCTCCGGCATGCGCAATATTCGTAACTATTTACCGCTGTATGCAGAAAACAGTCGTTTTGAACTGCGTGAAGAAAATAATTTTAAAACAGTGTTGTATTTTGGGCCCGAAGAAATAGACGATATTGCGGATAAAGTGTCGGAGAAAAGTTCGGAGAAAAGTTCGGAGAAAAGTTCGGAGAAAAGTTCGGAGAAAATCTTGGAATTAATATCTAAGAAACCGGATATATCAGCAAAAGAAATTGCAGAGCAAATAGATATAAGCGCACGAGCAGTGGAAAAACATATTGCCAAATTTAAAGAACAGAAAATTCTCAAACGCATAGGCCCGGACAAAGGCGGTTACTGGCAGGTAATTAAAAAATAAGAGATGAATCATCTTAGAGTTTCAATGGACAAATTTCTCAAAAGCACCGGAATACAGTAAACAACTACAATCATCATTTTTCAGAGAGTGAACTATGAATCCGTTTAAAACTATTGCTGATGTAGAAACCTTTGAACAAACCTCTCTCACGGAGCGCCACTTACCCAACAGCACCTACGAAATGATTCAACGAGGCGCTGCTATCCGGCCGGAGGCTACGGCTCTGGATTTTTTTTTGCAGGGAACTGATTTTAAAAACAGTGTCCGTTATTCCTACCGACAGTTGATGGAACATATCAATCGGGCGGCCAATATGTTTACCGCCCTTGGCATAGCTCAAAACGATGTGGTTTCCATGCTGCTGCCTTCGGTGCCTCAGGCCCATTTCACCATCTGGGGCGCGGAAGCGGTGGGTATTGTAAATCCCATTAACCCTTTATTGGAAGCGGAACAGATAGCAGAAATCATGAATGCGGCCGGTACAAAAGTGCTGGTTACCGTAGCGCCTTTTCCCAAAGTAAGTTTTATCTGGGAAAAAGTACAGGCGATTTCAGAAAAAGTGCCCACTTTAGAGCACATTTTGACCGTGGATTTAAGCGGATTTTTGACAGGTCTTAAAAAGGGTCTCGTCAAACTCATCACCTTAAAAGAACGTCGCCAAATGAAAAATCTACGGCAACCGGTACGCGATTTTGCCCGTTTGCTGCAACAGTATCCGGGTGAAGCCCTTCAATCCAAAAGGGAAATTGCGCCCGATGATATTGCCTCTATGTTTCATACAGGCGGTACAACCGGTACGCCCAAGCTGGCGCGCCACACGCATCGAAATGAGGTGTTTGACGCCTGGGTACTGGGACAATACCAGAGCATGACAGAGGGTTTTGTCCTTTTCTGCGGCCTGCCGCTCTTTCATGTAAACGCGGTGATTGTAACCGGCCTGATGCCTTTTGGTTACGGCGCCAAAGTCGTTCTGGGTACGCCGGCCGGCTATCGTGGAGACGGTGTTGTTGATAATTTCTGGAAGATAGTGGAACATTACCAACTCAATTCTTTTAGCGGCGTACCCACTCTGTATAGCGCCCTGCTAAATGTTCCTGTAGAAAATTCGGATATTCACTCTTTGGAATATGCGGCTTGCGGCGCGGCGCCCATGCCGGTGGAAGTATTCAATGCCTTTGAACAGCGCATCGGAGTCCCTATAGTGGAAGGCTACGGTTTAACCGAAGGCACCTGTGTAAGCGCAGTTAATCCCAAAGACGGCGAACGGCGCGTCGGCTCTGTGGGATTCCGTCTGCCGTATCAGCCCATCAGAATTGCTGTTTTGGATGAACAGCAGGCTTTTGTGCGTGACTGCAAGGTGAATGAAATTGGCGCCGTACTGGTTCGCGGCGACAACGTATTTCCCGGTTACAAAGAAGAAGCGCACAATAAAAATATCTGGGTTCACATAGATGACTCCGAAGCGCCCTGGCTGAATACCGGTGATTTGGGGCGTATTGATGCCGAGGGCTATTTGTGGCTGACCGGTCGGGAAAAAGAACTGATTATACGCGGTGGACATAATATTGACCCTAAATTGATTGAAGACCCGCTGCACAGCCATCCTGATGTGGCGCTGGCTGCGGCTGTAGGCCGACCCGATGCGCGTGTGGGTGAATTACCGGTCGTTTATGTGCAATTGGAAGAAAACGCCCGGATAAGCGTGGATGAGCTGCTAGATTTTGCCAAAGATCATATTACGGAGCGTGCTGCCATTCCCAAGGAAATTATCATCATTGACGAATTGCCGTTAACTACCGTGGGCAAGATTTTTAAGCCACAACTGGTATGGCGCGAAGTGGAAAAGGTGTATAGGCAAAACCTTTCAACTATTCCACAAATCAAATCGGCCTCCGTTTCGGTGGGGCCGGATAAAATCCACGGCATGCGGGCAGCTATTCAGGTTCAGTTAAACGATGAAGCGGATGCGCAGGCGGTTCAGCAGGAAATCAATCGGGTGCTGGGTGTGTACACCATTGTATTTTCGGTTGAATTTCTAAATATGTCGTCTGTTTAAAATATCTTAGCTATTCTAAATACATACCATATTCACTTTAATGAAACTGTTGCTGAATAGTTAAAATTGGGGGCTGAAGCCCTATAAATTTGTAGGATTGCGCCATACTCCGCGCTCAAAACGGCTATTCATATCATCTAACCGCTTAATTTACCTATGAATAGCCCCGGCTTTTAAGTAGGGATGTATAAAAATTTTCTTCCTTCTTTTTAGGCACTTATGTGCCATTAGATAATATTTGCAGTAGCCTGACTCGGGTAAGGGGGTGCACTAAGCACAGGTATAAATACCAGAAATTTTTTTTTAAAAGGAAAGTTTTTCTAAATTATTCTATAGTTATTTAAAAAGAAGTCGATTTATTAAGTAAAGGACGTCTTAGGAATAATTTGAAATGATTGGTTGTCCTGTTTAATTTGAAATACAATTTTAAGTTGGCATAAGGTTAATCAAGCCGAATAAATGCATCCTCTGTTTTAATCGATTAACCCTTACCCTTTGTCATCTGTTTTTAAAATGGAACAGTACAAAAAGGCAAGGATCTTTGATGGCCCTAAGCAAAACAGAAAATAGTAACAATCTGCAGCATATCAATTCAATCCTGCGTGCTATCCGTAATGTCAATCAGCTTATAGTGACAGAAAAGGATCGTGGCCGGCTAATTCGTAAAACCTGCCGCCTGCTTAACAGTTCCGAAGGTTTTGTGAATGCCTGGATTATTTTGTTTGATCGGGGTGGCGAATATATTGATGCAGCTCAGGCCGGTGTTGGTAAAGATTTTAATCTGCTGACCAAGCATATTAAAGCAGGCAAACAAGTAAATTGCTTCCGGCAGGCTACTTCAAAACAAGCCGTTATTTCTATTAAAAATCCTTTTTCGGAATGTACGGATTGTCCTCTGCATGAAAAAAATAAAAATATCAGTGCTCTAAGTGTTCAAATATATCATAAAACAAAAGCCTATGGACTGCTCACAGTTTCCGTTAAAAATGGTTTTTATTCCAATAAAGATGTCCGTGAACTCCTCAAAGAAGTAGCCGGAGACATTGCGTTTGCTCTTTATTCTATCGAAATAGAAACCGCGCACCAACAAGCTCAAAAAGCGATTAGAATTAATGAGGCCCGTTTCCGTACCACTTTGTACAGCATCGGTGACGCTGTGATCACAACGGACATACAGGGTAACGTGCAGGAAATGAATCCTGTTGCAGAACAACTAACCGGTTGGAATGAAGATGAAGCTGTAGGGAAACCACTTAAAAAGGTTTTTAAAATAATCAATGAAGAAACTCGTAAACCGGTTGAAAATCCGGTAGAGCGTGTTCTGCGCGAAGGGGTTATCATCGGCTTAGCCAATCACACCCTTTTAATTTCCAAATCAGGTAGCGAAACACCCATTGCCGATAGTGGAGCACCCGTTTGGAATGATGCCGGTGAAATAAGCGGTGTGGTATTAGTCTTTCGTGATCAAACAAAAGAACGTGCCGTTCAGCAGGCCATTATGGAAGCTAAAGTATTTGCTGAAAATATTGTGGCTACCATTCGCGAGCCTCTGCTTGTATTGGATGAATCTCTAAAAGTAATTTCAGCTAACTCCTCTTTTTACTCAAATTTTCGAGTGGAAGAAGCGGAAACCATTGGCAGACCGGTTTATGAAATAGGAAACCGGCAATGGAGTAACCCGAAGCTTCGTGAATTATTGGAAGAAATTCTTTTGCACAACACCAGTTTCAATGATTTTGAAATTCAGCATAATTTCGAGCATATTGGTACGCGTACCATGCTGTTAAATGCCCGGCGGGTTCAAAATACACCGGATAAACCGCTATTGATACTTTTAGCTATTGAAGATATTACAGAACGCAGCAAGGTAGAAAAAAAATTAACCGAATCATACAAAATAATTAACCGCAGCCCGGCAGTGATATTTTTATGGAAGAACAAACCGGGCTGGCCGGTAGAGTATGTTTCTGAAAATGTTCAAAACTTACTAGGCTTTACAGCTCAGGAATTTTTAAATGGTAGCATTTCCTATGGGGGATTGATCTATAACGAAGATACGGAAAGGGTGGCAGCAGAAGTAGCAGCTAAAACGCAAGAGACTCAAATACAAAATTTTAGTCAGCAATACAGACTGGTATGTAAAAATGGCCGGGTGATTTGGGTGGACGATCGCACCTGGGTTCAGCGAAATGCGCAAGGGGACATTACCCATTTTCAGGGTATTATTTTAGATATTACAGATCGAAAAAAAACAGAAGAAAATTTAAGAGATTCCGAGGCCAACTATCGTGCTCTGTTCCAAGGTATAAGTGATGCTGTTTTCGTTCATCCGCTGAAGAACGAAGGTTTTTCTAATTTTGTAGCTGTAAATGATGCCGCCTGCAAGCGCTATGGCTACACGCACGATGAATTTCTAAAATTATCGCCCAAAGATATTAGTGATCCTGAAGATACCCGTTTGCGAAGTAGTCGTGTTGGCCGGAAGGAACTGTTAACAAAAAAATGGATGATCTTTGAAGCCAGGCATATTACCAAAGAGGGCATCTCGTTTCCGGTAGAAATCAGTTCCAGGGTATTTGACCTGAAAGGACAAAAAGTGGTTATGTCCATGGCCCGGGACATAACAGAGCGTAAGAAAGCTGATCATAAAATCCGTGAAAGTGAAGAACGTTTTCGGCTGGTTTTCCATACTATTCCGGATGTAGTGTCTTTAAGTAGTCTATCGGACGGCACATACATTGATGTGAATAAAACATTTAATGAATTAACCGGCTATAGCCGGGATGAAGCTCTTGGTAAAAGTACACTGGATCTCAATATATGGAAAAATCCACAAGATCGTGTTCGCTTTATTAGCCTTCTGAAAAAAAATGGATCAGTCGATAATATGGAGCTTGAATTCCGAACCAAACACGGCAAAATTATTAATGGATTATTATCGGCCGGAATCGTTCAGCTTAACCAGGATAATGTTATATTATCTATTTTTCATGATATTACCGATCGGAAACAGGTTGAGGCGGAACGAGAGCGCCTTGCCATTGGGATTGAAAATGCTGCGGAATCTGTAGTAATCACGGATATAAACGGTGATATTCAGTATGTAAACCCGGCCTTTGAGCAAATTACAGGCTACTCCAAAGAAGAGGTTATGGGAGCAAACCCTCGGTTCCTCAAAAGTGGTAAACATGAGCCGGATTTTTATACTCATTTATGGAATACGATTACAAGCGGTCAAATTTGGCGGGGAAAATTTATAAACAAGCGTAAGAATGGCGAATTGTACAACGAGGAAACAACAATTTCTCCGGTCCACGATTCAAATGACAAAATATCCAATTTTGTGGCTGTAAAGCGTGATGTAACCAAAGAAGAAGAATTAGAACAGCAGGTTAGGCAGGCGCAAAAAATGGATTCGATCGGTCGGCTGGCCGGTGGGGTTGCCCATGATTTTAATAATATGCTCAGCGTGATTTTAGGATATTCGGAATTGGCTTTAACCAAACTGAATCCTGAAGATAAGCTGTATAAAGATATTCAGGAAATCCATAAAGCAGGGAAGCGTTCCGCCGATTTAACAACGCAGCTTTTGGCTTTCTCCCGAAAACAGACGATTGCTCCGCGCGTGCTCAATTTAAATGATGCGGTTAGCAGTATGTTAAAAATGTTACGCCGATTAATTGGCGAGGATATAAATTTGATCTGGAAACCAGGGCCCAATCTGGGAAATATCCGACTTGATCCTGCACAGATAGACCAAATCTTAGCCAATTTGTGCGTAAATGCCCGTGATGCCATTGAAGGTACGGGGAACATTATTATAGAAACCCAAGAAGTTGATTTTGATGAAGATTTCTGTCAGAATCATAGTTTTGCAAATCCGGGTCGCTATATTCAGCTTATGGTAAGTGATGACGGTTGCGGGATGGATGAGGAAATAAAAGCGAATATTTTTGAACCCTTTTTTACTACCAAAGCTCAGGGCGCGGGAACTGGTCTGGGTTTGGCCATGGTTTATGGTATTGTTAAACAGAACAATGGAATTATTACTGTTTACAGCGAAAAAAGACAGGGTAGTAGTTTTAAACTCTACTTTCCTTTGCATAAAGCGCCGGAAGAGGATAATAAAAGTAAAGACAAAGAGCAGCTTCCCAAAGGAAATGGTGAGTTGATCTTGCTGGTAGAAGATGAACCCTCTATTCTGGAGTTAACAAAGGCTATGATTGAAAAATTAGGATATTCAGTAATAGCTACCATATCAACAGAAGAAGCTTTAATTCTTGCAGCCGAGCAGGAAAAGAAAATTGATTTATTATTAAGCGATGTGGTTATGCCGGTCATGAATGGGAAACAATTAGCAGATCATTTACTTAAAATAAATCCCGATATGAAAGTTTTGTTTATGTCGGGATATACCTCTGATGTAATTGCTAATCGGGGTGTTTTGGAAGAAGGTATAAATTTTATCAACAAACCTTTTTCGCGCTCCCAATTAGCCCAAAAGTTACAGGAAACCATTAAATCGGCCACTACCTAATATCAAATATCAGTATCCAGCATTCAAAATTCAAAATATAAAATTTCTTAATATCCATCCGGGTTTGTTTTTTTGCTTCAAATTTGCTAATCTTACCTTTTTTTAATGAAAGACAAAGCGGCTATCCGGCCGCGCTTAATTTTTTAACGGAGAACTCATGTCTGGAGTGACATCCAACGCGCCTTCCGTTTGTGTGATGGTGCTTAACTATAACGGACAGCGTTTTTTAAACGATTGCTTCGAATCGCTGCGTGCTTGTACGTATCCGAATTTCAAGGTAATGATGGTGGATAACCTGTCCACGGAAAACGATGTGGAATATGTAACGCAACATTTCCCCGAAGTACAAATAGTTCAAACCGGAAGTAACTCCGGTTACAGCCGCGCCTACAACATTGCCTTTGAACATTCGGACGCCAAATATTTTGTTTTGCTCAACAATGATGTTAAAGTGCAGCCGGATTGGCTGGAACATCTTGTGGCAGCGGCCGAAGCGGATGAAGAGATCGGCGCGCTGCAGCCTAAAATTCATTCTATGGTGCAACCGGATCATTTTGAATATGCCGGCGCCTCCGGTGGATTTATGGATTACCTCGGCTATCCCTTTATGCGCGGACGGCTCTTTTTTGATATCGAAAAAGATGAAGGCCAGTACGACGATGAGGTGGAATTGTTCTGGACCAGTGGGGCAGCCATGTTTGTGCGTGCGGATGCCCTTAAAAAAAGCGGTAATTTAGATGAAGATTTTGTACATCACATGGAAGAAATTGATCTTTGCTGGAGACTGCACCTGGCCGGTTACAAACTAAAAGTAGTACCCAAATCCATGATTTTCCATTTTGACGGCGGTACCATCAAGCCCTTCAGTTTTATGAAACTCTACTGGAATCATCGCAACGGCATTTTTATGCTGCTTAAAAATTTATCATCCGGCCGCTTGCTACCTACGCTTTTTAAACGGTTTTTGTTGGATGCCATTAATGTGGGCTATTCCGCCGTGTTCCGCCTGGACCCAAAACATTCCTGGGCTATTTTGCGCGCTTATGGCTGGATTTTGGCCCACCTGGGTTTTATTCTTAAGAAACGGCGCGATACCCAGAAAAAGGCTTTGGTACATCCTGCAACGGTGGAATCGCTGTTTTATCCCAAGAGCATTATTGTACAGTATTTTCTTAAAGGGAAGAAAACTTTTAGCGCTCTGCAGGAAGCGCGGAATTAAAAAGTAATTATGTACATTCTTGGAATTTCAGCCTTTTACCACGATTCCGCTGCCGCTTTGCTGCACAA
>JANTHG010000140.1 GCA_024762535.1 Calditrichaceae bacterium | reverse complement strand
AAAAGCCGGATATCATTCTACTTGATATTATGTTGCCTAAAATGGATGGATTTCAGGTATGCGAACATATTAAGAAAAATCAGGAAACACGTTTTATTCCGGTTATAATGATAACAGCTTTAAAGGAATTGAAGGATAAAATTCGTGCTTTGGAAGTGGGAGCCGATGATTTTATTTCCAAACCGTTTGAAAATGTGGAATTATTAACCCGGGTCAAATCTCTTTTACGGATTAAAAATTATCATGACCAGCTTGAAGAAAAAAACCAGGAGCTGGAAGAAAAAAACCAGGAACTTCTCAAACTCGATAAATTCAAAGAAGAACTAAGCCATTTGATTGTTCATGATATGAAAAACCCACTTTTTGTGATTCAAGGCAATCTGCAGATGATGGAAATGGGGTTGGGTGATTCCATTTCACCGACCGTGCAAAAATTTTTAGGACGAATCGACCGCAGCACGCAAAATTTATTGCGTATGGTTCTTAATTTAATTGATATTTTTAAGATAGAAGGCGACAATGCTGACCTTAATCTGGAATTGGTTGGGCTGAATGAACTGGCCCAAAAAGCCCGCCAACGCCTGATGGATTATCCTGAAAATGAACACAAACAAATAAATCTTAATTTAGTTGACAAAATTCCTTTTATCCGCCTGGATATGTCCATGATGGAACGGGTAATGGATAATTTGATAAGTTTCGGCGCGGCAAACGTTCCTGCCGATGGACAGGTGAATGTGGAAACATTTTTTAATGATCATGAAGTAGGGATGATTATACATGATTTTGGCACACAAATCCCTGTTAAATATAGTGAAAGCATGTTCGATAAGTTTAGCCAGGTAGAAATTAAGAATGAAGGGTATCGCCTTGGGCGCGGCCTTGCATTAACATTCAGTAAGCTGGCTATTGAAGCACATGGCGGACAGCTAACTGTGGATACAGAAAACAAAGTTGGCAATCGATTTATCCTGACCTTCCCCTTAAATAAAAAATAAATTTCCTTTTATTACCGACCGGAAATACCGTTTATTTACACTTCCATTAAAGTTTAATTTAAGCGCACCGATAATCTGTTTATATGAAAGTAAACGGATCACATACAAATCAGATTAATCTGATGGTACAAAACAGACAAAAACAAATGAAAACGAAACAAACGTCTTCAGATATAGAGTCCCAAAAATTGGAATTAGTTCGTTTGCGCATTCGTAATAAATTTTATGACCGAGAAGAAATTTTACGAAAAGTTGTGCAGGAAATGTACGAAAATGATTTAAGAAATAAATAAAAATAATAGCTTACATCCATCTCCCACACCCTGTCTTTTTACCATTGTTAATTTTTTGTTAACTACCAAAAAAAATTTGACAAGCATCACAAATTAGCAATACATTCTTTTCTTTAAAAGTGTAAAAACCAACAACAGAAAACAACTCAACTCACTTAACCTAACTCAAGGAGGCGGTATGAAGAAACTCATACTCTTAGTTACAATTTTCACCTTACTTGCTGGTAGCCTGTATGCAGGAAGCATTGCCGGTAAAGTAACCGCAAAGGAATCCGGCCAGGCTTTAATGGGCGCTAATGTGTACCTTAAAGGTACGACCCTTGGCGCTGCTACCGATGAAGATGGTATGTTCTACATTAAAGCTGAAGACGGCGATTACACGATTGTGTGTGATTATGTTGGTTATTCGGTTCAGCAAAAAAATATCACCGTTAAAGGTGATACTAAAGTTAATTTTGCCATGACTGAATATTTGTTTGCCAAAACCATTGAAGTAATGGCCGATCGCGCTATTGACCGCGTGACCCCGGTTGCTTATTCCAATATCGACAAGGAACAGATGGCCGTTCAGTTGGGTTCTCGCGATATCCCAATGGTTATGAATACCACTCCTTCCGTGTATGCAACCCAACAGGGTGGCGGCGCTGGTGATGCCCGTGTGAATGTACGCGGTTTTAATCAACGTAATGTGGCCATCATGATTAATGGTGTGCCGGTAAATGATATGGAAAACGGTTGGGTTTACTGGTCCAACTGGGATGGTGTTGGCGATGCTACTGCTTCTATTCAGATGCAGCGTGGTTTAAGTGCCGTTAATTTGGCGACTCCTTCTATCGGTGGTACCATGAATATCATCACCGACCCGACTGCTCAAAAAGCAGGATTTTCTTTCAAACAAGAATACGGAACCGCAAATTTTCTGAAATCTACTTTACAGGCAAGTTCAGGCCTGATAGACAATAAATTTGCCTTTAACGCCTTGGTTGTTCGTAAAACCGGTGACGGCCAGATTGACAAAACCTGGACCGATGCCTGGGCTTACTATTTTGGCGCCAGCTGGAATATTAACGAAGATAACCGCTTAGAACTATATGCCATCGGCGCTCCGCAACGTCATGGACAAAATTTATACAAACAAAATATTGCCGCTTACGACAGCACGTATGCTAAAAGCTTAAGTGATTATGATCCTGCGGCTATTAATAGTTTCAAAGAGGCTTCCGCCGGACGTTTGTATAATGAAAACTGGGGCCCTGTCAGCGCTTCCTACAAAGGGAAACAGGCAGTTGGCAGCAGCACTTTCGATCGCTACGATCCTAATTTCCTGAATGAACGGGAAAATTTTTACCACAAACCGCAGATTAATTTAAACTACTATTCCAACTTAAGTAAAAATCTAAATCTGTCCACCATTCTTTACTATTCAGGTGGTACAGGCGGCGGTACCGGCACTTATGGTTCCATGAAATATAATTATCATATTGGCGTACCCAGCCCGTCTCGTTTTGTGGCATGGGATGCTACGATTGAAAGTAATCAGGCCAATATCGATACGACCACCGGTCAGGCCGCATCTAAGGGCATTATCCGCAATAGCCGTAATGATCAGTCCACTTTTGGCGCCATTGCCAAATTGAACTGGAAAGTTAATGATAATTTAAAAACCACGGTTGGTATCGACTGGCGTACCGCTACCATCGACCATTATCGCGAAGTACGTGATTTATTAGGTGGCGAATATTTTATTTACACAGGAAATGATTTTGATACCACTCCAGAATCACAGCGCAAAGGTTTAGGCGATAAAATTGCTTACAACAATACCAATACGGTTGACTGGATTGGTGGATTCGCGCAGGCTGAATATACCTTAGATAAATTATCCGCTTATGCAACAGCCGGTTATTCCATGGTTAAATACAGCTACACCGACCATTTTACTGATACCGGTAACGGTAAAGAACTTAAGTTAACCTCTGATAATATTCCCGCATTCCAAGTAAAAGGCGGTGTAATGTATCGTATCAACGAAGGTCTGGATGCTTACACTAATTTTGGCTATGTCCAAAAAGTACCTATTTTTGATAACGTAATTGATGACCGTAACGGTGTTTTTGCCAATAATCCTGAAAACGAAAAATTCACCTCGTTTGAAGGCGGTGTGAACTGGGTTGGCTTGGAACGTCAGTTGACCATAAAAGGTAGCTTCTACTACACCATGTGGCAGGACAGAGCCTTACCGCGTTCCGTTCAGACGTCACCGGGTGTTTTTGATATCTTTTTCCTCACCGGTTTAAATCAGACACACATGGGTGTTGAATTTGAAGCGGCTTACCAGCCGATGCGTATGTTCCGCTTAGACCTCGCCGGTTCAGTTGGTAACTGGAAAACCGTTACGGATGCTACGGGTCAGTATCGTGCGTTGGATTCCAACGGCCAGTTAACTACAACCACGTATGAAGTGGCTGTAAAAGACTTAAAAATCGGTGACGCTCCGCAAACTCAGATCGCGATTGCTGGAACGGTATTCCCGGTTGAAGGTTTAATGGCTCGTGTAGTATATAAATATTTTGCAAGCTATTATGCCGATTGGTCACCTGAAAGCCGTATTATTTATGATGCGAGTGCAACTCCGGATCGCGGACAAAGCTGGCAGATTCCGAACTACGGCGTGATGGATTTCCATGCTTCTTATCTGTTACCTTTTGATGTAAGCGGCGTTAAATTTAAACTTTTTGCTCATGTGTTTAATGCACTGGATGAAGAATACGTTCAGGATGCAGTGGATAACAGCAAATATAACGCCTATAAAGTAAACCATGAAATTGTTAATCCGCACAAAGCGGATGCAGCCGAGGTATTTCTTGGTCAGCCAAGATTCTTTAACCTTGGGTTATCTATCGTTTACTAAACTGTAACAATACATTTAAGGGCTGCCTTTGGCAGCCCTTTTTTGATTATAGCGAATTTGTTTGACCGGTATTTTTATTTTTAATATCTTTCCTTCATGCAACTCATAGCCGAATCCATTACCAAATATTTTAATGAACATATCATTTTTAAAGATATACATTTTGCTGCCGCATCCGGAAGCTGCCTTGCTGTCCTCGGCCCCAACGGTTCAGGGAAAACAACCCTGATGCGTATTGTAAGTAAACTATTGGCGCCCACGGCCGGAACCGTTACCTTTAACGAAAACGGGCAGGTGTTAACAGATACCGAAATCCGCTATCGTATCGGATTCCTCGGGCCGTATCTGGAATTGTATCAGGATTTAACGGCAACCGAGAATCTTTCTTTCTTTGCCAAAATTCGTGGTCTTACGGACTATCAGCCTGCCATGAACCGGTTACTGGATCAATTCGGTTTAAAGGGCAGGGAAGAGGATCCGGTGCGTGCCTATTCTTCCGGAATGAAACAGCGCCTGAAATATGTGTTTGCGTTGCTGCATCAACCGGATGTGCTATTTGTGGATGAGCCGCGCTCCAACTTAGATGCCGAAGGCATTGCACGGGTCTATGATTTATTCTCCGAATTCAAAAAAGAGCGCCTTCTTATTTTGGCCACCAATGACAGCGAAGATTTGCAATTTGCCGATGAACGAATCGAAATCCGGGTGGCAGGGTAGGAATGAGCCCAATGGAATCCTTAAACCAAAAGCAGGGCCTGCTACAAACCGGAACGAATGCCTATTTAATTTTTAAAAAAGATTTATTGCAGGAATTTAAAACCCGTTACGCCCTGAATGCCATTTTCCTATTTGCTCTGGTAACGTTGTTTGCCGTATCGTTTGCTATAGGTACGTTTAACGCCTCATCTGACATTTTATCGGCTTTACTGTGGATTATTCTTTTTTTCGCATCCATGTCCGGCCTCTCTCATATTTTTGTCCGTGAAGAAGAAGCACATACAGCGGATACGCTTAAACTGGTAGCGAAACCCACAGAAATATTTCTTGGTAAATTAATTTTTAACATTGTGCTTTTGTTTATGGTGGAATTGTTGGTAGTGCCACTCTATGTGGCGATTATGAATTTCACAATCTATCATATTCTTTTATTGGCAGCCGCCCTTTTGTTTGGCACATTTGGATTGGCCGGCGGTGGAACCATTGTAGCGGCCATTATTGCCAAAAGCAATGCGCGAGGCGCTTTGTTTACTGTGTTGGCCTTTCCCATTCTACTGCCCGTGTTGGTGACGGGCATTAGTGTAACTAAAAATGCCGCTACGGAGAAATTGTTTTCCAATCCCGTTTCCGAGTTACAGTCCCTCTTTGCTTTTGCTATTGTTATTATTACAGCCGGTATTTTATTATTTGACTTTATCTGGAATGAATGACCTCTACTTTACGTTCAAACATATGAATTCCTATGAAAAAGAGCTTGCTCTTTATCAGTGCAGGCGGTAAATTTTGTATAAAAAAAGGTGTGTGCATGGTCAATAAATTGTTAAAAATAGGATTGTTTTTAATCTTATCCCTGGTCATTATTGGAGCTTTTATCTATGCACCTTTAGCTAAAGGACTGGGAGAATTTACCCGTGTACTCTATTTCCATGTTCCCATGGCCTGGATTACAGTAGTTGCCTTTTTCATAGGTGCTGTTTACAGCATTTTGTATCTAAAAAAGAAAGAGCATAAATACGATTTGTATGCAGAGACGGCTAATCAACTCGGTTTCTTATTTGTCGTATTGGCTACGGTTACAGGTTCCATTTGGGCGAAGATGAGCTGGGGTTCGTTCTGGAACTGGGACCCGCGTGAAACGTCTATTTTTATTTTAATGCTGGTCTATGCCGCTTATTTTGCCTTACGCTCTGCGGTAGAACAGGCAGACCGGCGAGCCAGCCTGGCGGCGGTATATGATATCATTGCTTTTGTAACAGTTCCTTTTTTTGTTTTTATTGTGCCGCGCATCTATGCTTCCCTGCATCCGGACCCATTGATTAATACTCAAGGTAAAATACACATGAGCCCCAAAATGCAGTTGGTGTTTTTTACTTCTTTATTTAGTTATACCATGGTATTTGTTTGGATGCTCATTATGCGTATAAAAATGATTAAACTGAAATTAAAATTAAAAGAGATGGAGCAATAAATGCAGCCTGTTTATGTGGTGTTGATTATTAATTTAATTATCTGGGCCGGTATATTTGGCTTTATGTTTAATACGGATAAAAAAATCAGCTCGTTAAGCGTTAAACTGGAACGCCTGAATCGGGATAAGAACATTTAGTGAAATTTTCCCGCTTAGGAAAATTACAAAAGGGGAGCGGCAAAATAGCCGACGACAAATCGAAAGGAACGCATCATGCGATCTAAATATATTATTGGTGGCCTGATTATTATTGGATTTACCATTTGGGCCGGTATTTCATTTAAAACCACGCTGACACCTTATGTTAGCATTCAAGACGCCAAACAGAGCCATGAAATTGTACAGGTAAAGGGAGAGCGCTTGGGTGACGGACAGTTCGATGTCCAGAAAAACCTTTTTTTCTTCAAGATTAAAGACGAAAACGGAGACGTGGTCGAAGTGGTGTATGACGGTGCTAAGCCGGGTAATTTTGATCAGGCCAGTCATGTCGTTTGTGTTGGTAAATATGAAAAAGACCATTTTCATGCTAAAAATCTCCTGGTAAAATGTCCATCCAAGTACCAGGAGGAGGGCGCATGATTATTGGAATAACTGCAACAGCACTTACACTGGTCGCACTTATCCTGAGTATTGCCGCTTATTTATTATATTATTTCAGGCAGGAAACGGATATGCTGCGTATCGGACGTATTGGGTTTTACACAGCTTCACTGTTAATAGCCTTTCAGTCCGTTTTACTGATGTGGGGGATTTTAAACCATCACTTCGAATGGTCTTATGTATTAAGTTATTCATCACGTGATTTAAGTTTGTATTATCTCATTTCCACATTTTGGGCGGGCCAGGAAGGAACTTTTATGCTTTGGCTGCTTTTTAGCGTGGTTTACGGTTTTATTATTCTGCGCTGGGCCAGAGAAGATGAAGCTCTGGTGATGACATTCATGAATCTGGTAATGCTTTTTATTGTAGTTATTTTAATTAAAAAGAATCCATTTTCGTACGTTTGGCAGGCTAACCCGCGCATTTTTGCACCGGGTATTATTCCTCCGGATGGCAACGGTCTTAATCCCTTGCTACAAGATCCCTGGATGACAATACATCCACCCATCTTATTTGCGGGCTATTCTTCCAGTATGATTCTCTTTGCCTTTGCCATGAGTGCGCTCATCCGTAAAAAATTTGACAGTTGGTTAGAAGGTGTCTATCCTTTTGCCCTGTTTACGGCGGTTACCCTGGGTGCCGGAATTATTCTCGGCGGGTACTGGTCGTATACAACCTTAGGATGGGGAGGCTACTGGGGCTGGGATCCTGTAGAAAACGCTTCGTTTGTTCCCTGGGTTACATCATTGGTTTTATTCCATGGACTCATTATCCAACGTCGTGTCGGTGCCCTGCAAAAGACAAATCTCTTTATGGCTTTACTGACTTTTATATTAGTGCTTTACGGCAGCTTTTTAACACGTAGCGGGGTTTTAACGGATTTTTCAGTCCATTCATTTGGATCCAGTGAATTAAACCTCTATCTCGTCGGATTTGTACTGTTCTTCTTTGTTATGGCTGTTGGAACACTGTTGTTCCGTTTTGCGGAAGTGAAAGGAAATAAGGTTGAACTGGCTACGGTTAGCCGGGAATCCTTTATTTTATATGGAATTCTGGTTATGATGGTATTGGCTATCCTGACTTTTGTTGGTACGTCTTCTCCTATTATTACCGGAATGTTTGGAAAAGCGTCTAACGTTTCCATCGATTACTATAACAACCTGATTGGGCCGATTACCATTTTGATGGCGGTTTTAATTTCCCTGGCACCAGTACTTTCCTGGAAACATGACAGTGGAGCCAAATTACGTAAACTGCTTTGGCATGGTGCTGTAGCCCTCATTTTGATGGTTGTTACCTTTGCCCTTGGTATGCGTGATCCTATATCTATAATTTTGGCCGGGCTGACCTATTTTATGATTTTAGTGAACGGGGAACCATTTCCATTATCTTCTGCAGGATTGGAAATTGACTATAAAAGAAACAGATTATTGGTTGCAGGGTTTAACGGAACGGAATTAAT
>JANTHG010000139.1 GCA_024762535.1 Calditrichaceae bacterium | reverse complement strand
TGGTATCCTGATATACTTTTTCGTAAGTATAGCTTGCGGAATCCGTAATCGCACCGGAACCTTTGTATTCCATGCGCCATACGGAACCGGCATAGTTACCACCCATAAAAATATCGGTCAGGCCGTCACCATCATAATCACCAACAGCCATACCGCGGCAACCACCAGGTTCTACTGTGGTAACAACCGCTTCATTAGTAGAATCGGTCGAAGCTAAATCTGTTATTCCATACCATAAACCGAGTGAGCCGTTGGTCTTACCAAAAACCATTTCGTTGTTACCGTCACCGTCGATGTCCGCTTCTACGGAAGCCTGAATAGTCCAGGGACCAACCGTGGGGCTGGCTACATAATGTAATTCATATGTATCCGGACCGGTTGCTTCGTAGGTGGTGTGGTTATCTGTAGAGAAATAAGCTTCTTTGTGGCCGTCATTATCCAGGTCTGTAATATCCGCTGCATAAACACTGCCCCAGTCGCCGGTAGTGTCAATCATTTCTGTCTTAAACTGAGTAAAATCACCGGCAAATCCACCGTCAACCGAGAAAATCATTAATGCATCATTAGTAGAGGCATCACTGAATTTACGGAAAGCAACAGCAACTTCCTGTACACCATCACCATCGATATCACCTGTAGCCATGGCTGCCGGGCGGCTGTTAGAGCCGGGACCTGTTTCAGCTGTCCAGGTTGCAGTCGGAGCTGCAGGGCCACCATTTTCATCAAATTCAAACACATAAATAACGGTGGGGCTCACATCATCGGAAGGCCAGCCGGAACCGCTCGGCATACCTAAAACGATTTCCTGGTTTCCGTCGCCATCTAAATCTGCCACCGCCATAGTGGGGAAGCTGGCGCCGCCTGTTTTAAGAGAAGTGTCCGCCCACATCCACATCATTTCGTAAGCTGATCCGTTCCATTCATACACATAAATAGAGTGGCCATCACTCCAACCGGCGCCTGAGGGGCCGTTCGGATCGGAATGGTCTGCCAGAAAGATAAATTCTTGATTTCCGTCTTTATCCAAATCAAAACCGGCATGTACCTCGTCGGCAACGATCGGCCAGTGCGGAGCATTGGTAAATTCGTTTAATTCAAGGGTTTTGGTATAACCGTCTGCAACGATGTCCTGGCTAAAACCCGGGGCCACCATAAACAAAACAAACCCGATTAGAGATAAAAAAGTAGCAACACGCTTCATACAAAGCCTCCTTTGGTTGATTAGTACATTTTCCGAACTATTTGAATGAATTAATATTCTGGGAAATAAATTTGTAGTAATGTAAAGAATAACAAACCAAAAAGTCAAGGCTTGAGGCGTTTCTTATGCATTTAAATTTACTAAAGTTTATAATTAATCTATTTAAAAAGCTTTGCTTCCCATTTGGGCATTTGGGGGAAAGGCTGAACAATGGGAACCGCAGTGCGACCCGGAAAATGCTGCTTTAAAGCTAAAACGCCGGCAGGCGTAACTTCCAACGTATCCAGAACTGTTTTATTTATTGTAATCGGTTGTTTCTTTATTTGCCGCAACAGCCAATTTTCTATTATATCCTTATCCTTTGCCTCGCCTTTTTTTTGACGCAATATATCCCGCATACACGCAAGAGCTTTAAAGTGCCCAGCCCAAAGCCTGATTTGCTCTTGCACGTACGCTGTGTTTTGCAGGGATAATTTTTGTGCTTGTTGAACAATTATTTCATCATCCAAAACATGTTTAGCGGCCAACAACATGCTTTTACGAAAGGCCCCGCGCGTTTCGAAAGAAACCGGATACGGCGCCACTCCGATTCGGCGCATCAGTGTTTTGGCATTCCAAGTTTTTTTATTGGAAAAACGAACGATCGTTAAGTCTGAATTTTTATCAATCTCTTCTTTTAGATACCGGTTAAACAGGAGTGACCGCCCCTCCTCGTCGGTTTCCGAACCCAATATCGTATCTTCTGCTTGGCGTAACATGTGCTTAAAAGCCACCCAGGAAAGCTTGTATCCGCTGTTTTTAAGATGCGTTTTAAAATAGTTTGTGAATTCCTGCTGCCCTTTAATGGTTAAAAGCAATTTTTTCAATTTACCCGCGGAAGCTTTAAAGTCATGCTCCGAGCGGAACAAGTCATCCCACTCACCTATTTTTTGTAGAATAAAATAGCGGGAACCTTCCTTTATCAACGAACTAACCTGCCCCTTTTTCAGGCGAAAAGCGGCCTGCTGAATATTGGGCAATGTTCCATCAAATAAAAGCGTATCTACCGGAATCGTTTGGCGGGTTAATCCGTTAAGCTCCGCCAACTGAACAAAATCATATCCCTCATCAAGGCGTTTTTTCTGTCGGATCGCCAGCTGCGGATCATTAAATACCAGATACTGAACAATTATTTTACGTTTGGAATTATCGTATGCTTCCTGAAGCTCCTTTGGGGATACAGATATTTTTTTCAAAATCTCTTCTTTCCAAAAAGCTTCAATCAATGCTTCCCTTTTATACTGATTAATAAGCTGAATAGCCTCTTCCGGCAATTCTTTTAGGGTTTGTGCCATTAGTTTTTCGGCAACCATAGAAGAAAAAAGTCTTTTTTTTGCTTCCTGCACAGAGGATGTATTTTCGAGATAGGAATTAAATGCGAAGGCTGTTTTGAATTCATTAACCGTAATATGGGTGTCGCCTATTTCTGCCAGATTGCGCTCCGGAACACTTTGGTTGCAGGAAGCGAAAAAAAACAGGGCAGGAACAAAAAGAAGAATTATTGAACGTAATAACTTTTTCATAGCAAAAGAAAAGGGCCTTTCGGCCCTCTTTTTAGAATCGTATGGCCAAACTAAATCGTTGCGGATTTGAGAACCTGCCGAAATCGGCATAGGAATAATCGAGCTTTAGGGTTACTGTCGAAACAATCCGGTAATTGATACCAACACCCAGGGTATAACCTTCTTCGCTATCCTGCTGAAATAAAGATTTATATCCGGCGCGTAAAAAGAATTGTTCTTTGAAGCCGTATTCCATTCCCACATTAACCGCTTCGTAATTATCGTTGGGATGCACCGCATCCATTGCAACCGTAAAACGATTAGATTCGCCGAGCTGAAAATCTTTAGCCAGACCAATCTGAAAGTTTAACGGAATAGAATACGATTTCATTTCATAAAGAGCATTAATAAATTCCACATTTCCTTCTTCATTGGGGTCCGGGTCTTGCGAAAATTTAATGTCCCGTCCGTCCAAACGCATATTAGACCCAAAATTCGACATGCTGGCGCCGAGACGAATCCCGTAAAAAGGTGTGGTAAAAAGAGTTCCGATATCTAATGCCACAGAAGAAGCGGACATATGCCAAATTGTTTGATGAATATATTTGACCGTCCCGCCAATGGAAAATTTATTAGTCAGATTTCGGGCATAGCTTAGACCAATCATGATGTCGCCGGTGCTAAACCACTCACCAGTTCCATCTGGCTCCTGAACGGTGCGCACTTTCATCTCACCCGAATTAAATGACGAAACCATAATTCCAATAGACCCGGCTGAATACATGTTAATGCCAAGTGCCAGAAAATCATATTGCGTATCTACCAGCCAGTTGGTGTGCGTAAACATGGCTTCACTGCCAGTAACCCGCGCCAGGCCGGCAGGATTCCAGAAAAGCATGCCCAGGTCATTATTTGCTGCCGTATATGCCCCACCCATCCCAACGGCACGGGCGCTGGGAGCAATTTTTAAAAACTGGGCCACAGAGGTTCCCACCTTGGATATGGTAGAAGAACTTCCGGTTTGCGCCAAAAGCGTGTTTACGTTTAATGCCAATATTAAAAACAGGGCATACCATTTAAAACGCCGCATTATGCCTCCAATATTATTTAATGATTGCAAATTTACCCACCTTTTCACCGATACCCGGTGCATCGACATGATAGAAGTAGAGTCCGTATGCTACTTCCATATTATCCTTGGTAAGCAAATCCCAAAATTCTTTACCATCATCAATCGTACTGTTATGTTCCAGTATGCGAACCAATTCACCGGCTGTAGTATAGATGCGAATCGTGCACTGGGCTGGTAATTTATCAAAATATAATCTGCGATACCCGCGTGATGAACGATCCACAAAGTTTTTGGGCTCGATTATATTGGTTGCCACATAGGGATTGGGTACTACTCTAATCTCGTCCAAACCGGATTTAGCAAGCTGGACATCTTCTTTGGCGGATAGGGTTGTAAATGAAAAAACGTCATCCGTTGTAAAGGGTTTATCCGTAGCCAAATAAAATTCATCTCCCTCTGTGGGAGCGATATAATTGGAATCGGGTTCCTTAAACTCAATTAGCCAGGCCTGTTCCATGCCTTCATCGCCAGACATGATAAAAATAGGCTCACCCGGTTCCCAGATCGAATCGCGTACTGCTTCCGGAAAAATTACATAACGCGCCGGTTTGTCTTTGGTAACATTCCAAATGGTAAAGTTGGTCCGTACACCATATAAAAAAGGATTAGGGGAATCACTGGTATCCACTAAATCAGAATGAAATTTAATCAGATAGTCTGCAGGATTATCCCGTGCATAATCTTTTTCTGTAATGGTATACTCCAAATTGGTATGCGCCGATGTATTCCATCCGCTGTCTTTTAAGCGCAGGTTAAACTTGGTCTCCACCACAGAAAGCTGTAACCCGTCAAAAATGGGGTTTGTTAGTTGTCCGTTTAAGGCTTTACTGTGATAGATGGGGTAGCTGGTATATGAAATTTTATATTGGGTTTCATCTTCCATTCGTGCGCCACTCACCGAATCGGGGTCAAAAACCAGAATACGCCCGCCAATCGTATCAATAAGATAATCCACACTATCCTGATACACCGTCGAACCACTCATGTCTGTAACCATAACACTTTGCAGATTCAAATGGCTTTGCGGCAGCGAAACAAACTGATTATAAAACGAGGTAAACGTTGCCTCTTTGGTTTTGGTATCTTCCACATTATAGGATTTAACACCATTTTCTTTATTAAAAGTAATCAAGAATTTATTATTGTCTTCTACCGCCGACTCATCCACAATTTTTAACCCAAAGGTTCCGGTCATCGTAGTACCCGGTTCCGGTGTAATGCCGCCGTTGATATCCGAATTTACGATGGAGGGAGGCGTGTAACCGGCTACCCGGCTGCGCGGAACAACCCGGGCCGTATTCACATCAAAGTTGTACACATTTGTTGTGGGATCATAGGTGATGATTTTAGAACACTCGGAAGGCGCTATTTTTAACGTATCGCTTCCGTGATCATAGGAAACAAGCGCGTAAAAATACGTTTGCCCGTTAATAACATTATTGCTGTCCACATAAGTATGCACCAGGCCGGTGTTGTTGCCAAGGTAGTAAGATAATCCTCTTCCTTTGTAAGGAACCGAACTAATACCCTGATAATCGTTCACCAGATCAAACCGCGCATCCACACCACGGGCTGTTTTGAGAGGCTGGAACAGAAAGGCGTTCCCGTTTACATCCGTAATAGTCTGCTGATCGGAAAAATCTGGAGAAGTGGAACGGTAAATTACGTATCCCTCAAAATCATTTTCTTCCGCAATAGGATCGTAAGAAGATTCGGCTACATCATCCCAGTACAGGGTAACCTTCCGGTCGCCCGGTACAACCGTTAAATGGGGCTTGGCAGGCGGCTTTGAAAACTGATAACCGGAATTGTATATTTGCTGAACCGTTTCCGCGTTCAAAATTAAATCGTTTAAATCTTCACCAAGCAAGAGAGCAATGGAGAAACGTTTGGTTTGCAATGAACGCAGATCAAAATGCCCGGAAGAATATAAAAAGACGCGGTCACCCTGCACAACATTGGTATCGAAACTGGCTACTTTTAAGAATTCGGAATACATCCGCTCATCGTCTTTGGGATAAACCGTACCAAACCCAGGATTTCTGAATCCCGTGAGACCCAGCATATCCGATTCATCAATGTCGGTAAATTCAAAATTAGGTTCACCGGGTTTGGTAATATCAAACTGAACGCCCGCTGTTGGCATTCCATCGCCTTCACCGTAATCACCCGTGTTGGCAACGCCGTCCACACCGACATCATCCTTTTCGGGATCCCAGTCGCCGTCATTGTCTATACCGTCTGTCCAGCTTTCGTCTACCATTCCGTCGCCGTCATTATCTATGCCGTCACCCGGATAGGTTATGCCATTAATAATTTCAGTACCGATACCGGGGCTTTCTAAGAATTTATACCCAAGATAACCGGGAACTTTACCGGCAATATCACTTTTCCCATCCGTATCGTAGGCAAATACCATGTTAAACGCCCGGTCAAAATAAGCCCAGTCATCGCCCCAATCGCTGGGGCCGCCAATATGCGGATCGCCCCACATTCCGAATACAACCTTCTGTAAATCTTTAGGACTTTTATTCGAAATTTTATAAATCAGAAACATGGCGTCTTCCGCCAGCGGATTTGACCACTGATAAATACGTACTTCCATTTCGATTCCCAGGCCGCGGCGGCTGGAATCGTCCGGAAAGGGGTAGTATGAAAATTCTGCATTATCACGATCATCTACCACATAAAAAGCTTCTTTATCCGCATTACTTGCTCCCTGCCCTAACGCGCCCGGCCAAACATATTCACGAATATTTTCGTTGTACCAGGTATCGGGCCAGGAGTCCGGCTTTCCATCCTGATCATCATCCGGTGCATCACTGGTTGGGATATAATTACTTAAAGGATTTAAATAGTCGATCGTTCCCTCTTCGTTCGAATCCATTGGCTGGAATCCCCAGCGAATAGTTCGATCCGGGTTTAATTCGGGACCGGATGAAGCGATACCATCGCTGATAACGTGCACCCAGTTCGTTCGTTCGCCATTGATAAAGCGGACAAACGTATCCGGATGAGAATCATCCAAAACAGGCACTTCGGCACCCACCATGGGGCTAAACTCATAGCCATAACCCAGTCCGTTCCAAACAATATCAGTTATGCGGTTACCGGCGCTGGAAATAGATCCGTAATTATGAATTTCCGCGGTAATTTTATTACCATTCATAATAGCCGTTTGGCGCTTGGTTCCAACTGCCGATTTTGACAAACGGCTATTAAACCAGTTACAATAGGCCTTCAATTCTTCGGGAGACCATTCTTTTTTAATGCCATCTTTAAACTTTTGCGTTTCTGCATCCTGCGCTGCAAGCGGAACAATTATTAACAGCAAAAGAAAAAATAATGCTGGTTTAAATTTCATATATTTACTCCCACATCCTTTAGTATTCAATGGTTAAACCCAAACGGATTTCTCTCGGCGCCCGATAATAAGAGGGCCGAACCGAGTATTCATCATAAGTATGAACCCCGGGTTCCCCATAATGTTTAACAAGTGTTTCCGTCTCGCCCTGCCCCCGATATGCGTAAGTATAAGTAGCCCGTCCGGTATCATTGTACACATAGCGTTCATTCAGCGTATCCAATAAATTATATATTTTGGTAAATAGTGTGTAATGAAGACCGCCAAGAGCAAATCGGTAGGAAGCCTGCAAATCTATATTTTTTTGCGTTGGCTTTCGGTCGCTGTTGGGCGTTGTATCATAATTCTGCTGATACAAATAAGGTGAATAGGGATAGCCGGAAGACAATTTACCAATTGCGCTTACGGTTAATCCATCTGTAGGTTGGATCGTTACCGAGCCGTACAGGTTGTGGGGCTGATCCCAATCCAAAGGAACAATTTCTTTAATCGTTTCCTGACCGCTCAAGGAATTGTAGAAAAAGGCATTCGCGTTATTGTCGTTTCCTTCTGCTACGAGAAAAGTATAATCCAGTTTGAACCCGATCGGACTTGAAGCGGACAAGCGCTTGCTCAGGGATACAGTTACCCCCTTCGAATTACCGTAATCCTGGTTCATATATAAACGATAGTTGCGAATATCCCCTTCGAGGGAATGGAATTTAATGGTTTGAGAAGCCAGTAAATCACGAATATCCCTGTAAAACCCGGTAACATCTATGGCAATTTCTTTGGATAGTTGTTGTTGCAAACCAATTTCATACATCACCGTTTTTTGCGGACGCAAATTGGCATTTCCAAAGGTTGGTGTTCCGGTTTTAGGTAACTCAAAATCCGGATTAACATACATGGCGCTGAATGACGGCATTTGAGAAAAATGCCCGTAAGAAAAATGAATAATACCTTCGGCTGTTATGGGAAACGATACACCAAGACGCGGAGAAATGGTATGTTTGGGTGTCGCTTGCGCAATGGCGCCATCCGGCTGAAGCGGATCCACGGCATATTTGGCGTTGGAATAAAAATAATCGTAACGCACACCCAGATTAATGATCATATCATCGTATTCGATTTTATCCTGAATGTAAGCTGATATTTCCTGAGGATAACGAATATATTTATCATGAAACGGAGAATCCAGCCCCAAAACCGTTGGCTGGTTATAGCGTATCCGAT